>JAIRTK010000514.1 GCA_031254955.1 Opitutaceae bacterium | reverse complement strand
GTGCTCGCGCTCTGCGGCATCGTGCTCGGCGCGTTTGCCGCGCTGCGCCAGACCGACCTCAAACGCATGATCGCCTACTCGTCGGTCAACCACCTCGGCTACTGCCTGCTCGCGCTCTTCGCCATCCTCGTCGGCCACGAAAGCAAAACTGATTTAGCCAGCTTCAACGCCGCCTACACCGGCATCCTCCTGCAAATGTTCAACCACGGCCTCTCCGCCGCCGCGCTCTTCTATTGTATCGGGATTCTGGAGACGCGCTCCGGCGGGTTGCGCGGCATCGGTGACTTCGGCGGCGTGCGCAAAGTCGCCCCGGTCTTCGCGCTCCTCTGCGGCGTCGCCCTGTTCTCCTCGCTCGGCCTTCCCGGCCTGAACGGGTTCGTCGGCGAGTTCCTCATTTTCCGCGGCGTCTTCGGCACCGTCCCCTGGGCGGCGGCGGTGGCCTGCGTCGGCCTGCTCGTCACCGCGCTTTTCCTGCTCACCTTCTGGCAACGCGTCTTCCACGGCCCCGTCGCCGGCGCCACCCCCGCCGTCACCGACCTCACCGCCCGCGAACTCGCCGTCCTCGCTCCCGCCGCCGCCCTCATGCTCCTCCTCGGCGTCTGGCCGCAACTTCTCATCAATCTCTTCTGAAAAAAGTAGAATTTAGAATTTAGAATTTAGAAAAAAACATGCTGTCGAAATTCATAAAACACCCGCCACTCCGCCGGCGGCACCCTTTCGCCTCCCTCCCCCCTCCGGCGCGGCGGCGTCCGTTTTTTCTAATTCCTAATTTCTAATTCCTAATTTCCCACCATGCCACTCCTGCCCTGGACCATTTACCTGACCTTTGCCGGCGCGCTGCTCGCTTACCTCGCGGGCCGCCAATCGCCCGGAGCGGCCCGCGCCGTCGCGCTCGCCACCGCGCTCGCCGGCTGGGGCGTCGCGCTCGCCGCCGCCGCCGGCTTCACGCCCGCCGCCGCGCTGGTTGACCTCGTCAACTGCCCGTGGATTCCGCAACTCGGCATCCGCTACCACCTCGCCGCCGACGGCATCAGCATGACGCTCGTCGTCCTCACCGGCCTGGCCGCCACCGCCGGCATCCTCTTCTCGTGGAACATCGACGAACGCGCCGGCGAGTTCTTCGCGCTCTACCTCGCGCTCATCGGCGGCGTTTACGGCGTGTTTCTCAGCGCGGATGTGTTCCTGTTCTTCGTCTTCTACGAAATCGCCATCGTCCCGAAATATTTTCTCATCGCGAAATGGGGCTCCACCAACCGCGAATACGGCGCGATGAAACTCGTGCTCTACTCGTTCGCGGGCAGCGCGCTCGTCCTTGCCGGAGTGCTCTGGGCGCACGCCGCCGCCGCCGCTGGAGGCTCCGGCGCCGGCGCCGGCGTCACCACTTTTTCGCTCGCCGAACTCGCCCGCGCCGCCGCGCACTTCACGCCCGCGCAGCAAGCCGGCATGTTCGCGCTCGTGTTCACCGGCTTCGCCGTGCTCGCGGGCCTGTTCCCCTTCCACACCTGGGCGCCGACCGGCCACGTGGCCGCGCCCACCGGCGCGTCGATGCTGCTGGCCGGCGTCGTCATGAAACTCGGCGCCTACGGCTGCCTCCGCGTCGGCATCGGCCTGTTCCCGGCGGGGCTGGAATTTTTCCAACCCGTGCTCGTCGCGCTCGCCCTCACCGGCATCGTTTACGCCGGGCTGGTCGCGCTCGTGCAGGAGGATTTGAAGTTCGTCATCGGTTATTCGAGCGTCAGCCACATGGGCTTCGTGATGCTCGGGCTGGCCGTCGCCAGCCCGCGCGCGGTGAGCGGCGCGGTGCTGCAAATGTTTTCGCACGGCGTCATCGCGGGGCTGCTCTTCGCCGTGGTCGGGCGCATGATTTACGAACGCACGCACACCCGCCAGCTCGCCGCGCTGCGCGCGCTGCCGCTCTTCCGCCTGCTGCCGTTCGCGGCGGTCGCCTTTGTCCTCGCCGGGCTTGCCTCGATGGGCATGCCGGGCTTCAGCGGCTTCCCCGCCGAGCTTGCCATCCTCGTCGGCGCGTGGCGGTATTCGCCGCTGGTCACGCTCGCCGCCGTCGTCGGCGTGCTGGTCGCCGCCGCCTTCACACTCCGCGCCGTGCAACTCTCCTTTTTCGGAAACACCGGCGCCGCCGATGGCAAAGAGTGGAAGCGGCATCCTGCCGCTTGTCAGACCTCTCGCTTCGCTCAAAACGAAAAGCGGCGGGACGCCGCTTCCACCTTGGACACCGCTCCCACTTCGGACGCCGCCGCTTCCGCCGCCGCGCCGCCCCTTCCGCCCATCACGTGGCCCGAAAAAGCCGGCGCGCTCCTGCTGCTCGCCGCGACCCTTTTCGCCGGCCTGCGTCCCGGCTTCCTGTTTCACTGGATCAATACCGCGCTTGAGTCGCCGCTCTTCCAGGCGGCGCTGAAAGGAGGCGCGCTGTGACAACCATGCACCCGCTCTTCGCCATCATCTGCGGCACCCCCGCGCCCGCCGGCGCCACAGCCACCGCCGCCATTCCCGGCCTCACGCTTGCCGCTGGCGCCGGCGCCGGCGCCTACGCCGAACTCCTTCGCGCGCTCGCGCCCGAAGCCGCGCTCGTCATCGGCGCGCTGCTCGTGCTCGGCTTCGATTTGTTTGCCGGCAAACGCGCCACGCGCGGCAGCCGCGCGAGCATGGCCGTTTGCATCGGCATCGCCGCCCTCGCCGGCGCGGCCTGGCTGACCGCCTGCGCCGGCCCGTCCGGCTTCGCCCTCCAACGCGCCCTCGACATCGACAAACTCGCCGTCGGCGCGCGCCTCGGCGCGTATGCGTTGACCGCCCTCACGCTCCTTCTCCTGCCCGGCTCGTCGCGCCAGCGGCATCCGGCGGAATACACCGCCATCATCCTCTTCGCCACGACAGGCTTCTCGCTCATGGCCGCGGCCAACAACCTCCTGCTCGGCTTCCTCTCCATCGAGCTGGCCAGCCTCTCGCTCTACATCCTCACCGGCTTCGACAAAACCCGCCCCGACTCCGCCGAGGCCGGCCTGAAATACTTCCTCTTCGGCGGCACGGCTGCCGCGTTCATGCTCTTCGGCTTCAGCCTGCTCTACGGACTCGCCGGCGCCATCGACCTCACTTCGCTCGGGTTCATGCTCCGCGACAACTTTTCGCCGCTCATCCCCGTCGCGCTCGTGCTGGTGCTCGTCGGCTTCGGCTTCAAGGTCGCCGCCGTGCCGTTCCACCTCTGGGCGCCCGACGCCTACCAAGGCGCGCCCGCCTCCGCCGCCGCGCTGGTCGCCTCGGCCTCGAAACTCGCCGGCTTTGCCTTTTTCCTGCGCCTGCTCTGGCCCGGACTCCACCGCCTCGCCGGAGACGCGACCGCGCTGCCCCTCGCCGCCGGCTGGATGCCCGTGGTGGCGGTCCTCTCGCTCGGCTCGTTGTTCGTCGGCAACCTCGGCGCGCTCGCCCAGACCAACGTCCGCCGCCTGCTCGCCTACTCGGCCATCGCGCACGCGGGCGTGATGCTCCTCGGCATCATCGCCGCGGGCGAAGCCGGCGTCGGCCCGCTGTTCTATTATGCGGCGACCTACGGCCTGGCGACCGTGGGGGCGTTCGGCGTCGTCTCGCTCATCGAACGCGACGCGCCCTGCCAGAACCTCGCCGACCTCGCCGGCCTTTGGCGGCGCTCGCCGTTGCTGGCGCTGACGCTCTTCGTCTTTGTGCTCTCGCTTGCGGGCGTGCCGCCGCTGGCCGGCTTTTTCGGCAAATTCGCCGTCTTCGCCGCCGTCCTGAAACTCAACGGCCTTGGCGGTCCCGCCGGCTGGCTCGCGCTCCTGGCCATCGCCTTCAGCGCCGTCGCGCTTTATTACTACCTCGCGATTTTGAAACAAGCCCTGGTCGCCAGCCCGCCCAAGGACGCAAAACGCCTCCCCCTCCCGGCGCTCCCCGCGCTCTCCCTGGCACTCTGCGCCGCGCTGCTTCTGTTCCTCGGTGTGTTCCCCTCGCTGATTCTCTCGCGGTTCTAGAGCGTGCCGTCACAAAATCTTAAACCCAAGGAAGAGGCGGCGTATTTGGACGGCGGCAAGGACACTTTGGGCGTTTTTTGCGTAACGCGTTGCGATGGCGCGCCAGCCTTTCAGTCTCATAATACCCTTTCCCAGTGAAAAGTACACTTTAGAAGCAGAGCCATGTAGGGGCTTCGCTTGCGAAGCCCGTTGCTGGAGCACGGTTATCAAGCCGGGCGTCGCAAGCGACGCCCCTACAAAAGAGTGATTTTCATTGGGAATGGGTATAAAGACATTTTCCACGCAATGGCGCCATTGGTAGAGATAACGATCATAGGCGCGCTGATGAGTGCGGTTGCGTCACGGAGGAATATCGGAATTGGTATTATAAATGTGTTCGGAAACCTTGGTCTCCGAACACATCTACCATGATTTTAATAATCATCATGGTTTGCTAATTGGATCAGATGCCTCGCTTCCGTGTGTTCCGCGGACAATAAACTGCTCACCTGAAAAATTTCCGCGCATCCTCCTCCGAAAACGTCACGTCCGCGTCGGCGGTTTTGATGATGACCACGATGCGCTGTTTGGCCGAGCGGCGGAACTCCAGCCGCCGCACCGCCGTGCCGATGCCGGTCACGACCAGACTGCCCAGCGTGCGCGCCAGCTCGCGGTCGCGCGGCACAAAATCCAGGCGCCAGTCGTTCCCGTCGCGCGCCGCGTGCAAATAAAAATCCTCCCGCAGCTTTTCCAAGTCGAACCGCATCACCGGCAGCAACGCCGCCGACAACCCCGCCGCCGCCGCTCCGGTTTTGAGTTCGCGCGTCCGCCCCTTTGCGTCGCGCAGCAGCAGGCCCGCGTCGTCCACCACGAGCAACTGCTCCTCGGGTTCCGTGTAATGCAGGCTCAGCCCGCGGCCCGGCAGCAGGCGCATCTCGCCTTGAAGCACGGTCGGCGTCTTGCGCATGGAAAACCAGCGTTCCTCGGTGAAGGCGGACCGCATCGCGCCCTTCGCCGCGAGCGCGGAAAACAGCCAGCGCCACCCGCCGTCGTTCCGTCCCGGCTCGATGACCGGCCCCGGCTCCGCCGGCGGCGCGGCGCGCAACACAGGCGCCGGCGGAATGGCAACCAGCACGGCGGCGAGCAGAAAGATGGGTTTTAGATTCATGGGAAACGGGTTTTCTTCTGTTAAAAGGAATG
>JAIRTK010000401.1 GCA_031254955.1 Opitutaceae bacterium | reverse complement strand
CGGGGGCGGATGTGGTGGCGTTGGGGGATGTGGCGGCGGGGGCGGGGATGTTCGCGGCGGCGGGCGCGGATGACGGGGCGGGTGTGGGTGCGGTGGGGGATGCGGACGTGGTGGCGGGGGCGGTGGCGTTGGGGGATGCGGCGGCGGGGGCGGGGATGACTGTGGCGGCGGGCGCGGGGGCGGGCGCGTGTGTGGGGGCGTGCGCGGGCGGGGGGGGCGGTGCGCGTGTGTTTGCGGGGGCACTCGCCGGGGCGTTTGCGGGGGTGGCGTCCGGGGTTGAGGTTTTTGCGTCGGGGGCGGGCGGGGTGGTCGTGCCGCTTTGGGCGGGCGCGGGGGGCGGGGTGGTCCGGGCGGGCGCGGGCGGGGTGGCCGGGGTGCGGGCTTCGGGTCGCGAGCCGGTTTCGCTGGTGCTGGTTTCGCGGGGGCCGGGGTCGCGGGGTGCGTGGGTGATGGCGAAGAGCGCGTCGAGGAGCGGTTGTTCGGCGGCGAAGACGACGTTGAACTCGGGCGAGCCGGCCAGTTGCGTGGCGCCGCCGGAGCGGACGGCAAAGAAAAGCGTGCTGGTGGCGGTCTGGCCGGCGGCGGCGCCGACGAGCGAGAGCGTGGCGTCGAGGCGGTAGCGCCAGAGTCGTTCCTCGCCGGCGGTGAGCACGGTGGCGGTGAAGTGGCCGGCGACAAAGGATTGCGCGCGGAGGGAGCGGAGTTGCGCGGCGAGGGTGTCGATGGCTTCGCGGCGGGGGTCGGCGGCGGGGGCCGGGAGCGCGGTTTCGAGGAGGACTTGCTGGCCGGCGGGTCCCGCGAGGTCGGTGAGTTTGAGCGCGGTGATTTGCGCCCCGGCGGGGAGTTCGCGCAGGGTGCGTTCGCGGTAGTCGAGCATGGAGAGGGAAATTTCCTCCAGGATGCGCGGGGGCACGCGATATACGTAGTTCTGGCTGGCGAGGCGGGCGTAGGTGAGGCGGTCGGTGCCGTCGCCGATCTGGAGGACGATGGGCGGCGGGGGCGCGGTGACGGCGCCGGAGGGCGAGGCGGGGGCGGCGAAGACGAGGGTGACTTCGCGGGCGGGGCGGTTGAAGCCGTAGTTTTCTTTTTCGGCGTCGGAGGGGGCGTCGTTGACGAAGGGCGAGGCGGGCGGCTTGAGTTCTTCGACGCGGAGGCGTTCGAGGTCGCGGAGCAGGCGGGCGACGGTTGCGCGGTCGGCGGGGAGGGTGTGGATGCCGCTGCCGTCGGTCCGGAGGGCGATCTGCCAGGCGGCGCCGAGGGCGCTGTCGTTGGATTCGAGGCGCTGGAGCACGATTTCGCCGGTGGCGCCGGCGCCGTCGATGGTGATGGTGGTGACGTTTTCCGGGGAGAAATCGAGGATGCGCGTTTCGCGGAGTTCGCGGGCGGCGTCGTCGAGCGTGGCGAGGAGGCGGTCGGGAATCGAAAGGGTGAGGAAGGTGGCGGCGCCGGGGCCGCCGTCTTTTTCCATGCGGGCGTAATAATCGGTGGAGGGTTCTTGGGGGCGCGGATTGAGGAATGGGGAATGGGGATTGGGTGTTGCGGATTGGGGATTGGGGGTTGCCGGGCTGGTGGCGGCGGGGTCGCCGGGTTCGCGGGCAGGAATGCCCGCGCTCCTTTCCTGGGCGGGAGGGGCGGGGGGGCCGAGGAGGAGGGTTTCGCGGCGGTTGTTGCCTTCGAGGGTGACGCGCAGGCGCGGGGTGGCGAGCGCGGCGCGGGCTTCTTCGCCGGCGAAGGTCTTTACTTGCAGGCCGCCGAGTCCGCTGATGGCGAGTTCGGCGCCGATTTTGCTGGCGCGGGTCTGGATGGGGCTTTCGATGGCCCAGCGTTCGTTGTCGCGGCGGAGGCGCACGCGCGCGCCGCTGCCGCCGGCTTCGATGTTCAGCGCCCGGGCTTCGAAGACGGGGATGGTGAAGAGGCTGGCGGAGCGGAGGTCGTCGAGTTTGAGCGCAAGGGTCTCGGCCAGGGAGCGGTTGACCACAAAGATGCGCGCGCCGTCGGGCGAGAGGATGTAGAGGCGGTTGCCGACTTTGGTGGTGTCGCCGATTTTCAGGGTGACGGGCGCGGGAGCGGCGGAGGTGGTGAAGGAGAGGGTGAGCGAGGGGTTTTCGAGGCCGTAGTCGGCGAGGGTTTGTCCGCTGAGGGCGAGGTCTTGGACGGCGAAGCTGGTCTCGGAGCGGAGGTATTCGAGTTCGGTGAGGATGTTCTTGACCGCAAATTCGTTTGCGGGCCAGACCACGGGCGCGGCGAGCGTCCATTGGTCGCCCCGGCGTTCGATGCGGGTGTCGATGGAGGCGTCGGCGGAGCGGATGGCGATGGTCTGGATGGCGGAGACTTCGATGGGCACGCGGTCGCGGGCGACGCTTTTGTCGTCGTGGTGGCGGATGTAGAAGATGTAGTAGAAAAGCCCGGCGTTGAGGAGGAGCAGGGCGAGCGTGATTTTGGTGCGCATGAGGGGGAAATTAGGAATTAGGAATTAGGAATTAGAAATTAGGAAGGGGGGCGTTGCCGCGCCGGCGGCGGCGGCGGCGGGGGCGGGTGGTGTGTTTGACGGGTGGCGGGAGGTGGCGGCGGGGGGGCTTGGTTTCTTAATTTCTAATTCCTAATTTCTAATTTCCCGGTTATTTTCTTCGGGTCCAGTAAACCAGCAGGCCGAGCAGGGCGGCGGCGCCGGGGACGGCGAAGAGGAGCGTGTAGCGGAGGTGGCGGAGGCGGTCGTGGCTGAGCGCGAGTTGGAAGCGTTCGACGGGGCGGGCGGGGATGTTGAGCAGGGTGTCGCGGTCCACGAGCCAGTTGAGCGTCGAGAACACGATGGCGGCGTTGGCGCCGGCGCGGAGGCGTCCGTTGGCCACGAAATCCGCGTTGCCAAACGCCACGATGCGGCCGACGGGCACGCTGAAGCGGAGGTCGTTGGCCTTGACGCGTTCGGCGGCGGTGACGACGGCGAGCGGGCCGGCGAGGTCGGAGGCGGGGTTGAAGGTGTGCAGGCGGCGGCGATACTCGCGCTCGCCCCAGGCGGTGGCGCCGGTGGCGACGAGCGGCGTGACGGCGAGGCCGGGGTCGGTGGCGCGGGCGGGATTGGGGCGCGCGGCGCGGGTGGAGCCGAAGCGGAGCACGAGTTGGTTTTCGATGAGCAGTTGGGTGGCGGGGTGCAGGGGCGTGGCGGGGGGCGGGGCGAGGGCGGAGAGGATGAGGTCGCCGTTGTCGGCGCGTCCGTCGGCGCCGCGGTCGCAGACGAGGACGTTGTCGGCGAGGACGCCCCAGTCGTGGAGGAGTTCTTCGAGGCCGGTGGGGTTGATGGCGGGCTGGAAAAACACGGCCATGCGTCCGGCGCGGTTGGTCATGTAGTCGCGGAGCGTCTCCTGTTCGTAGGATTCGTAGCGGGTCTGCGCCCCGACGGACACGACCACGGCGGCGTCCTCGGGGATGGCGCGGGCGCGGGCGAGGTCGAGCATGTCGAGCGCGTAGTTGCGTTGGCGGAGGGCGTCGCGCAGTTCGGAGAGGCCGCGCACGGGGTCAACGGCGTTTGGGTCCATCTCGCCGTGGCCGGCGAGGAAGTAGATTTTTTTCTGGCCGGGGCTGGAGACGTCGAGGATGGCGGCGGTGAACGCCTGCTCGCCGAGAAAGGCGATGCGTTGTTTGTCGCGGCGGCGGTAGAGGTCGGCGAGCGGCACTTCGCGCCGGCGTTCGCCGTGTTCGCCGGAGAGGAAGAGCACGGTGTTGGCGGTGAGGTTGAGTTGCTCGGCCTCGCGGGGGCGTTGGTAAACGTCGATGTAATCGACGCGGATGCGGCCGGACGCGGCGGTGTCGGCGGCGTAGATGTATTCGCGCAGGAGGCCGCGCACGTCGCGATAGATGGCGGCTTGGTCGGGGTCGCCCTCGTCCTCCTGCGCGAGCGTGACGATGACGCGCACGGGTTCGCCCAGCCGGGCGAGGTAGGACTTGGTCTCGGCGGAGAGCGAGTGGCGGCGGAGTTGGGTGAGGTCGAAGCGCCACGCGTAATGGCTGGCGAGGTAATTGAGGCCGACGAAGAAGGTCACGAACAGGACGGCTTGCAGGACGAGGTTGGTGGTCCTGAGCCAGCGGGCCGCGCGGAAACTGTGGAAAAAGCGCATTGGGATTCAGCCTTTCACGAGTGCAACAGTTTCGCCTCCAGGCCGAGGATGCTGAGGATGAGGGCGAGCACCGAGCCGCTCAGGTAGAAGAGCACCTGGCGTGTATCCACAATCCCGCGACAAAAGTCGTCGAGGTGCTGGAAGACGCGCGCGCCGTGGGTGACGGTCTTGATCGGCTCGAAGGCCTCGCGGCCAAGCGCGTCGATGTCGGCCACGAAATCCATGCCGAAGATGAGCACGAACAGGAGCGCGAAGCCGGCGATGCCGGCGACGGCCTGGCTGCGCGCGAGCGAGCTGGTGAAGATGCCGATCGCGATGAAAAACAGGCCCGACACCGCGATGAAGATGTAGCCGCCGACGAGCGGGCCGGTGTCGAGGAGCTGCGCATCGCCGGCGGAGCGTTGCAGGATGTGGAAGAAGGCCGCGGTCGAGCCCCAGAGCAGCATGTAGAGGAAGTAGGCCGCGCCGTATTTGCCGAGCACGACTTCGGTGGTGGTGACGGGCGCGGTGAGGAGCGTCTCAAGCGTGCCGTGGCGGCGTTCCTCCGAGATGCTTTTCATGGTCAGCAGCGGCACCATGAAGAGGACGGGGAGCCAGAAAAGCTGGAAGAACACGGCCGCGGGCGAGATTTCCTGCGGCGCGCGGCTGTATTCGTCGAGCAGGTTGGCGAACACAAATCCCATGACGGAGAGGAACAGCACGCTTGCGATGTAGGTGCCGGGGCTGACCAGCAACATGCGGATTTCGTGGCTGAGGATGGTGAGGAAGTGGCGCATCAGTGTTTGGAAAATTCCAGATTCAAAATCCCTTCCGGGTGAAGCGGGAAGCCTGACATTCCCAAAAAAATCTCAAATTTCAAAAAACAAAGGGAGGCGGCGGGGCGAATGGCGGCGGAGCGGGCGGATGTGGCGTGAATGGCGGTGAGGCGAATGGCGGCGGCGTGAATGGATGCGACGGAGCGAATGGATGCGACACGGGCGGCGGCACAGCGAATGGATGCGGCGTGAATGGCGGTGAGGCGAATGGATGCGGCGCGAATGGCGGATGCGAGGCGGACGGCGGCGGCGTTGGAGGCGAAGGCGAAGGCAACGGCGGCAGGCGTGCGATTCAACGCCGTGCCCGTGCCGCCAAGGGGCGCTTGCGCAAGGAGCGGCGGCGTCCCGCCGCCGGGCGCGCGCGGCGCGCGTGCCTGCGCACATGCGGGCCTTCGCGCAGCCAAGCGCGCTGGCTTTTGCGCAGCCAAACGCAAATCGGCCCACCACCAACCGGCCAAACGCCAACCAACCAAACGCAAACCGACCAAGTGCCAAGCGGCCCATCGCCAAGCAACCCACCGCAAATCGGCCCACCGCCAACGGCTCCGTCGCGCAACCCGCCGCAAACCGGCTCGCCGCAAACGGCCCCGTCGCAAACCGGCGAGGCTTCGCCTCGTCCGGCGGCGGGACGCCGCCGCTCCGGCGCAAGCGCGCTTCCTCATCGCTTTCGATTCTGGCACCTCCTCGAATTGCGCCCCGGCGGCAGCCCTTTGGGATTTCGGAGTTTTTTCCATTGGGATTTTTTTGAGATTTGGGATTTGGAGATTTGAAAATTTGGAAATTTGGGGATTTGGGATTTGGAAATTTGGAGATTTGGGAATTTGAAAATCGGGGAAGTCCGCCGCGTGCCGGCACTGGCGCGGCGTTTTTGGATTACGGATTTTTCCGGGTGTCGATGATTTCACGGGTGCGTTTCGTCGCGGCGAGGAAGACATCCTCAAGCGTCGGGTGCTCGCGGGTGACGCCGCGCACGCGGAAGCGTTTGTCGGCGGCAAGCGCCTTGAGGAGTTTCTCGCTGATGGAATCCTCGCGGCGCGTGATGAGTTGCAGGGTCTGGAAGCCGTCGGCGTCGGGCGCGGTGCGTCCGTCGATTTTCAGCGTGGGGTCGATGTTTTCGAGGATGGGCGGGAGGAGCGCGAGGTCGCCGAGGACTTCGAGTTTGTAGCGGGAGTGGCCGAAGATGTCGCGGCGCAACTCGCCGGGCGTGCCGGCGGCGACGACGCGTCCGCGGTTGATGATGAGCACGCGGTCGCAGGTGACTTCGATCTCGGGCAGGATGTGCGAGGAGATGATGACCGTCATGCGACCGCGCAGGCTGGCGATGAGGTCGCGGACGAGCTGGATCTGGTGCGGGTCGAGGCCGATGGTAGGCTCGTCCATGATGATGACGGGCGGCTCGGCGAGAATGGCCTCGGCGATGCCGACGCGCTGGCGGAAGCCCTTGGAGAGCTTGCCGATGATGCGGTGGCGCTCGCGCCCGAGGTCGCAGAGTTCCAGCACCTCGGCGATGCGCGCGGCGAGCTTGCGGCGGGGCAGCTCCTTCAGGCGTCCGCGGTAGTGCAGGTATTCGGTCACGCGCATGTCCTCGGGGAGGGGGTTGTTTTCCGCCATGTAGCCGATCAGGCGCTTGACCGCGCCGGGTTGCGAGGCCACGGGCACGCCGCACACGCGCGCCTCGCCGGAGGTGGCCGGGAGGAAGCCGGTGAGGATGCGCATGGTGGTGGATTTGCCGGCGCCGTTGGGGCCGAGGAAGCCGAGGATTTCGCCGCGCTGCACGGTGAAGCTCACGTTGTTGACCGCCGTGAAGCCCGCGTAGGACTTGACGAGGTTGCGAACTTCGATGGCGGGCGTGGAATCGTGATCGGACATGGAAACGGGAGGCGTTCCAGTTCACGCGATTGCCACGGGCAGGCAATGCCAGACTTGGAAGGCCGCGGCGGCGTTGGAACCGCGCCGGCGGGGGCGGTTCCAGCCCATGCGGCCATTTCCGGGTGCGGGCGTGCCTTTTGGAGCGCCGGCCCGGAGGCCGCCCAACAAAAAAGGAGCGCGGGCATTCCTGCCCGCGAGTCTCACGAAAAGGCCGTAAAAAGAGCGCGCGGTAATGATTTCGGATGAGAAACGAGCGGCTGCCGCTTGCCCCTGGGTATAACAAGAAGTGATGCCACCGCCCGGAATTTTTCCGCTTCCCTCTTCCCCCTTTATCTTTCTCTTTCGTTTTTCGCGGTTGGATTAATGGTTCGTTTATTTTAGTCACAGCGCTCATGGAGCGCGGGCGCCGGAAGGCGCGGAGAGCTGTCCGGCTGAAAGGAAGATTTTTGCGAGGAGGGCATTTTTATTAAAAACTGCTGTTACGCAGAGAATCCCTTTTGAACAACCCAACGCAACCCGCCCCCGGTAGGGAGGCCTCTCCGAGGCCTCCGCCACCACGCTCCGATTTACCATGACATTCCAAATACCCAGTCCCGCCCGACGGAGGCCTCGGAGAGGCCTCCCTACCGGCGCTGCCGCGCCTGCGCGACGCCGGCCCGCGTAACCTCAGTTAAAAAGCGGATTCACATGAGACCGTCCGAAAACTTGCAGCC
>JAIRTK010000386.1 GCA_031254955.1 Opitutaceae bacterium | reverse complement strand
CCGCGCCCGTGTTGTCACCATGACAGCGTCGCGCCCGCCATCCATTGCCGGCGCGCGGCGGGCACGGACGGCACATCCTGGAAATCGGAATCCCATAGATTGTCCACCGCGACCTTCAGCCGCAACGCGGGCCGGCGCGGCGGCGTGTAGCTCACCTCGAACGCGCTCAGCACCGCGTCGTCCCCCGTCGCGCGCAACGCATTCGGCTTCTGCCGGCGCGCCTCGTTGTCGAGGCGGATCTCCCAGCCGCGACCGGCGCGCACCGTGACCGCGGCGGTGAGCCGGTGCTCGGGAAAGTTCAACGCGTAGAAACTCGCGTCGGCGTCCGTGTTTCCGTAGTCGGCCTCCTTCCGCAGCCCCGCGTAGCCGAGCACGAGGTCGAGCCGCCTGCCCGCGTAACGCGCCACCAGCTCGATGCCCGTCGTGTCGATGTCAACCGCGCTCGCCGCGCGCGCGTTGGGCAGGCTCGTGCGGTAAATCCAGTCCACCAAGCCGCGTTCGGCGCGGTGAAACACCGCCGCCGTCCAGGCCCAGTTGTCGCGCGCGCCTTTCACGCCCAGTTCGGTGGCGCGCGCCTTTTCGCGCCCGAGGTCCGGGGCGCCGCGAAACAGACCCGCCGACGGATGCGAGTTCAACGCGGTGTAGGTGGCCACCTGCGACGAGGCGGCGCAGGAAACATAAACCTCGTCGGCGAGCGCGCCGGGCGCGGCGTTGGCGAGCGCGAGGCGCGCGACGGGCGAGACCGCCGGGGCGTCGCGGTTCGTGTCGTCGAAGACCGCGCCGGCCAGCACGCTGAGCTTGCGCGCGCCGGCCAGCGCCCACGAAGTTTCCGGGGCGAGCGAGACGCGCGCGTGGTTGCGGGTGTTGAAGCGGCCCCAGGTGAGCGTGTCGGATTCGAGTTTGTCGGCGATGAAGCTGGCCGAGAAATGCCACGCGACCGCGCCGGTGGCCAGGCGCCCCTCGACGCCCGCGCCGCGCACCCAGGTGGTGTGGCGCGAGGGCAGCGGCGCGCCGAAGCCGGCGTTGTGCGCGGGGCCGTCGCGGTTGAAAACGTAGTGGTCCGCGTTGCGCCGCCAGTAGGCGCCCGCCGCCACGAAGTCGCCGCCGCCCAGTTCCTCGCGATGGTTGAGCACGAGTAATTCCGTGCGCAGGTCGTCCGTTTCAAAAACATCCGCGTAGGGCGTGTAGAGGTTCGGCCAGCCGATGAACTTCGACTGCCGGCCATAAAACAAATCCGTCTGCCCGCCGTCGCCCGCGAGTTGCACGCGCGCGTTGCAACGGCGGAAACGCGACTCGCCGAACGGCCGCGAGCCGTCCGAGTCCGCCGCCGCCAGCGCGGCGTCAAACGCCAGCCGCCGCCCGCCCGCCGCCGCCGCGAGCGGCGCCGGCGCGACCCAGCCCTGATAGGCCTCCGCGCGCCGGAGCGCGTGCGCGCCCGCGCCCGCCGAGGCCGCGCCGCCCGCGCGCACGCGCCGCCATTCGTAGGCGATGGTGCCGGCGTTCGCGTTCCAGCCGCCGAGCGCGTTGTCCGCGCCGGTGAGCACCGTCGGCGCCGACAACATCGCTGGCGCGGCGGGAATCTCCGCCGAATAGTGCCCCGTCTGCGGGTCGTAAAGCGCGACCGCCCCCGCGCGAAACCCGGTCGTCTCGAAAATCCCGCCGCGAATCGCCACGTCCGCCTGCGCCTCGCCCATGTTGCGCGCCTGCACATCGACGAGCGGCTCGAAGGCCAGCGCCGACACCGGCATGGCAAACGCCGCCACCGGCTCCTGCAACGCCACCCGCGACGAATACACCGACAACACCGGCAACTCCACCGCCGCCGCCGCGTCCGCCGCCACGCTTTCCGTCGCGCTCGCCGCCGCCGCCGCATCTCCCGGCGAGGCCGCGTCCATCGCCGTGCCCGTGCGCACCGCCGCCGCCGCCGCGTCCGCGCCCGCGTCCGCCGCCGCCGCGTCCGTCGCCGCGCCTCTCGCCGCCTCTCCCGCTGCGGACTCTCGCGCACCCACAACGCCCGCCGTCACCGCGAGCAACACCGCCGACAACACCGCGGACGCCAGAATGGAAAACCTGAAGGACGATTTTGTTTTCATAATAGAAAACCGAGTTAACAATCATGCAACCGTCAGAGCGCAAGATATTGTTTTGATAATTTTATATTTCAATTAACAATGACTGGCGCACAAGGCCGGCGCATGACCCCGGCACGAGACCGCCGCGCGAGACCCTGGCGCGAGACACCGGCGCGAGACCGCCGCGCGAAACCGCCGCGCCAGCGAAGCAGAAAGATTTTTCCGGGGAGCGCACGCGTCCCGCGTGCTCCCCGGAGGCCTCCCGTGCGCTCCCCGAAAAAAAACCGGTTCCCCGCTCTTTTCGATGAGCCAGCAAAGCCCCGGAGGGGCGACAAGCGCGGCCTGACACAAGGTCAGGCCCTTGCTGCTGCTTGGCGATGTGGTAAGGTGGCGGGCGTTCAATCGAAGCGCTCCCCCGCAAACTGGTTCGACGGGGGAGCCTTCGGGCGGATGACCCGGCCGGGCCTGCAGGCCGGTCCGGGTCGGCCGCCCGCGAGTTCGTGTCAGGCCCCGCTCCGGCTTTGGCCGGGAGCGTGTGTAGCGTGAACCGCGGGCGGTCTTCCGGCCGATAGCTCGAACCGTTGATTGGACCGCCGGGGCACTCGCCCCGTCGAGTCCGCCAAAAACAAGG
>JAIRTK010000350.1 GCA_031254955.1 Opitutaceae bacterium | reverse complement strand
TGCCGGCTAGACACCGTTGCTCCTTGCGCGGGCGTTTCAGGGATGTCCCGACTGCGAATGGCGCCTTTGGCGCTTGTGGAATGGCTGGGGTCAATGTCGCTTGGCTGGGGGCGGGGGTTTCACTGTCGCGGGGCAAGCGGCATGGGGGGATGTCAGAGTTGCTTGATGAGCACTTTGGCGTTGCGGCCGCTTTCTTCGTAGAGTTTCAGGCGGGCGGGGGGGAGGAGCGTTTTGTCGGCTTCCTCGAAGCCCATTGTCGTGGTGAAAAAGGAATAGTTTTGCGTCGAGAGGGCGATGAGCGTCCGCGCGCCTCGGGCTTTCGCCAGCAGGCTGGTGTAGTCCACCAGCTTCCGGCCTATGCCCCGGTTTTGATAAAAGGGTTGCACGTAGAGCGTGCCGAGTTCGAGGAGGGCGGGGGTTTCCGGATACGGGGCGAGCGAGATGCAGGCGATGAGGTTTTCGTCGATTTCGTAAACGTAGAATTGGTCGATGTTTTTTTCGATGGCTTGTCGCGTGCGGTGCAGGAGTTCGGCGCGGCGGACGCCGCCGCGGGTGAGGTTGTGGATGGCGCGCACGTCGGCGCGGCGGGCGCGGCGGATTTGTTGGTAGTCGTTGCCGTAAATGAGGGTGCCGACGCCTTCGTTGGAGAAGATTTCGTTGAGGAGGCTGTCGAGGGCGCGTCCGTCGATGAGGTGCACGCGCGGGGTGCCGGTGGCGATGGCTTTGAGGGCGTGCTCGGCTTTGCTGCGTTCGTTTTCGGGGATGGCGGCGGGGTGTTCTTGGAGCAGGGCGCGGAGGGCGTCGGCGGAGATTTCGCGGCGGATTTCGTTGTTGATGGTGAGGCCGGGGGCGGGCGCGGCGTAGAGGATTTTGGTCGCGTGGAGCGCTTCGGCGAGTTCGGCGGCGAGGAGGTCGGAGTTGATGCGGAGGGCGCCGCCGTCGGGGCCGAAGCCGATGGGCGTGATGATGGGGGTGATGTTTTTGTCGATGAGGGTGGTGAGGAATTCGGTGTCGATGCGGTCCACTTTGCCGGTGTATTGGTGATCGATGCCGCGGAGGATGCCGAGCGGGAGGGCGCGGATGGCGTTGGTGATGGCGCATTTGAGCGCGTTTTGGGTGAGGCCTTCGAGGATGAGGTGCGAGAGGCGGGAGGAGGCGCGGATGGCGAGGTCGAGCGTGGCGGCGTCGGTCACGCCGGCGCCGGTGGCGTCGGTGATGGGGATGGAGCGGGTGGCGGAGAGTTGTCGGATTTGCTGGCCGATGCCGTGGACGAGGATGACTTTGATGGCGAGGCTGCGGAGCACGGCGATGTCAACGAGGAGGTTGCCGAGGTTTTCGTCGGCGACGATGGAGCCGTCGAGCGCGATGACGAAGATTTGGTCTTTGAAGCGTGGGACGTAGTTGAGGATGCCGCGGAGGTCGGCGGGTTTGATGGTGGTGGCGGTGGTGATGGCGGTGGCGGTGGCGGTGATGGCGGGTTGTTGGGGTGGTGTGGCGGCGGCGGTGGGTTGTTGGGGCGGTGTGGCGGTGGCGGGTTGTTGGGCTGGTTTGGTGGTGCTTGTGCTCATCGTGTTTTTGGGTGTCCGAGAACGAGAATGAGGAGGAGAAGAAGAATGAGAATGAGGAGGAGAGGGAGAGGGAGAATGAGTAAGCGTAAGAGAAAGAGAACGAGAAAGAGAACGAGAACGAGAACGAGTAAAAAAGGCGGGGGCAGGGGGTTAGCCGCGCATGGAGAAGGAGGAGCTCATGGCAAAGATGGCCAGCACGATGGCGATGGCCAGGAAGCCGATGAAGCCGAAGGTCGCGAGGAGGACGGCGGTGCCGAGGACTTTGGTGAAGAGGGTCAGGCGCGAGGTGACGATTTGCCGGTAGTTGGCCGCGATTTTTTTCAGGCTGGGCACGATGCTGCCGGTGTTTTCTCCGATGGCGAGTTGGTCGAGGACGAGCGGCGGGAAGCAGTCCGTGCGTTGGAGCGCGCCGGAGAGCGATTCGCCTTCCAGGACGCGCGAGATGGCTTGGTCGAAGGCGTCGTGGTGCACGCGGTTGTTGATTTGGCGTCCGGTCATTTTCAGCGCTTCGGAGGCGGTGATGCCGTTTTCGAGCAGGATGGAGAGGGTCTGGCTGATGGCGAGCACGGTGCGGCTTACGAGGAAGGGGCCGGCGAGCGGGATTTTCAGGAGGAGGGCGTCGATGGTGGCGCGGCCTGCGGGGGTTTTATGCCAGCGCCAGAGGGAGAGGGCGGCAAAGGCGAGCGCGCCCGCGATGAAGATGCCGTAGGTGGTCATGAGGTCGGCGAAGGCGATGAGTATCCGGGTCGGGAGGGGGATGCGGCCGCCGAGCGCGGTGAAGAGGGATTCCATGCGGGGGAGGAGGAAGTAGATGAAGAGGAGGATGACGCCGGTGGCGACGGTCATGAGGGTGAGGGGGTAGGCGAGGGCGTTGATGAGTTCGCGTTTGAGGCGGGCGCGTTGGGTGAGGTGTTCGATGATGCGGGCGAGGACTTCGTGGAGGTTGCCGGTGGCTTCGCCGGCTTGGATGAGGTTGATGGTGGAGGGTTCAAAGACTTGGGGGTAGGTGGCGAGCGCGCGGGAGAGGGTGGCGCCTTCGCTGACGTGTTCCCAGAGGCGGGCGCAGAGCGCGCGGAGGCGCGGGCTGCGGACGCGTTGGGTGAGGAGGCGTAGCGATTCGCCGGCGGAGAGGCCGCTGGAAACGAGGTCGGCGAGTGCTTGCAGGAAGGGGAGGCTTTCGCGGCGGGTGGGGGTGTGGGGCCCGTGGGGGAGACTCCCCCCGAAAAACGCGCCCAAA
>JAIRTK010000303.1 GCA_031254955.1 Opitutaceae bacterium | reverse complement strand
ATTTGATAGCGTTTGATAACATTTGCCGGCTTGTTTTTGCGGGTGGCGGCGAGCGCGGAGTAAAGGAGCCAAGCGTAACCACGCGTCCACCAGTCACCATGAACGCACTCAAAAACTTCGCCCGCAAAACCCGAAGACGACCTACGGCCTCGTTTTCGCCGTGGGGGGCATCGCCGCCCTGTCGTTTGGCTTCGTCGCCAAGCTCCTCACGCCCGCCGCGAACGCGGTGGCGTCCGTCAAGAACAAAGTCGCCGGCGCGTGAGCGCCCGCCACCGCAACAACCGAGCCCACAGCAACAACCGCAACCCGCCATCCTGAAACTGAAGGACTGGCGGGGGATCGCCACGCGTTTTGTGTAAACGCCTCCAGTTTCCTTACCGCCGTCCCAATCCGCTATCTTTACCTCCGATTTAAATCTCATGACGGCATGCTCTAGCAATCCCCCCCTCCCAACCCCGCACAAGCGCGGATCCATGCAAAAACCGTGTTGAGCTTCTACCCTTTGAAATTTGAAACTCTTTTGGGATTTGGGATTTCGTGATTTGGGATTTTACTACACCGATGCTCTTCAAGCTCCACGCCGACTACCAGCCCACGGGCGACCAACCGCAAGCCATCGACAAACTCGTCGCCTCCCTCCGCGCCGGCAACAAACACCAGACCCTGCTCGGCGTGACCGGCTCGGGCAAAACCTTCACGATGGCCAACATCATCGCGCGCTGCGACCGCCCCGTGCTCATCATGTCGCACAACAAAACACTCGCCGCGCAACTCTACTCCGAATTCAAAGCCTTCTTCCCCGAAAACGCCGTCGAGTATTTCGTCTCCTACTACGACTACTACCAACCCGAAGCCTACATCGCCTCCAGCGACACCTACATCGAAAAAGACTCCTCGCGCAACGACGAACTGGAACGCCTCCGCATCGCCGCCGCCAGCTCGCTCGTCTCGCGCCGCGACGTCATCGTCGTCGCCAGCGTCTCCTGCATCTACGGCCTCGGCACGCCCGAAGACTTCACCGAACAACGCATCCAACTGCGCCTCGGCCTCCCGCTCGGACGCGACCGCCTCCTCGAACGCCTCGTCGAAAACCTCTACGAACGCAACGACTACGAACTGCGCCGCGGCACCTTCCGCGTGCGCGGCGACACCGTGGACATCATGCCCGCCTACCTTGAACACGGCCTCCGCGTCGAGTTTTTCGGCGACGACGTGGACACCCTCAACACCTTCGACCCGCTCACCGGCGACAGCCTCCGCCGGCTCGACCAGTTCGACCTGTATCCGGCCAACCAATACGTGACCAGCCGCGACAAACTCGAAGCCGCCATCGTCCGCATCCGCCGCGAACTGGACGAACGCGTCGCCTGCTTCGAATCCTCCGGACGCCTCCTCGAAGCCCAACGCATCCGCATGAGAACAAACTACGACCTCGAAATGCTCCAGGAAATGGGCTTCTGCAACGGCATCGAAAACTACTCCATGCACATGGCCGGACGCCGCCCCGGCGACCGCCCCGCCTGCCTCCTCGACTTCTTCCCGAAAGACTTCCTCCTCTTCCTCGACGAATCGCACGTCACCGTCCCCCAAATCGGCGGCATGTATAACGGCGACCGCGCCCGCAAACAAAACCTCGTCGAACACGGCTTCCGCCTCCCCTCCGCCCTCGACAACCGCCCCCAATCCTTCGACGAATTCCAACGCGTCACCGGCCAGACCCTCTACGTCTCCGCCACGCCCGCCAAGTTCGAACTCGAACGCTCCGCCATCGTCGCCGAACAACTCATCCGCCCCACCGGCCTCCTCGACCCCGAAATCGACCTCCGCCCCGCGAAAAACCAAGTCGAAAACCTCATCGGCGAAATCAAGACCGCCGTCGCCCAAGGCGAACGCGTCCTCGTCACCACGCTCACCAAACGCCTCTCCGAAGACCTCGCCGCCTACCTGCGCGACGCGAAAATCCGCGTCGAATACCTGCACTCCGACATCGACGCCATCGAACGCGTCGAACTCCTCCGCAACCTCCGCCTCGGCAACTTCGACGTACTCGTCGGCATCAACCTCCTCCGCGAAGGCCTCGACCTGCCCGAAGTCGCGCTCGTCGCCATCCTCGACGCCGACAAAGAAGGCTTCCTGCGCAGCGAAACCTCGCTGGTGCAAACCGCCGGACGCGCCGCGCGCCACGAAAAAGGCCGCGTCCTCTTCTACGCGGACCACCTCACCGACTCCATCCGCCGCACGATGGAAATCACGAACTACCGCCGGGAAAAACAAATCGCCTACAACCGCGAACACGGCCTCACCCCGCACGGCGTGAAACGCGCCGCCCAAGCCAGCCTGCGCATCTACGACGGCACCGCCCGCGAAGACGAAACGACGCTGGCCGTGGCCGAAAGCGACCCCGGCGAAGTGGCCGCCGTGATCGCCGAGCTGGAAAACGAAATGACCGAAGCCGCCGCCCGCCTGGAATTCGAGCGCGCCGCCCTGCTGCGCGACCAGATCAACGCCCTCAAAACCGGCGACTACAAAAAAACCGTGAAGCCGTCGCCATCCAAAAACGCAAAAAAACCCCGCCCCGCGCGAACGGCAAAATACCCCCTGACCAAACGAAGCCGGGGCTGAACTCCAAGTTTACCCACGAAGACACGGAAGGTCCGGATTTCAGAGGGAGTTTTTCTTGGGAAAAATTCTCTCTCATGACTTCGTGATTAAAAACTGATGTTATACCTTTCCCAGTGAACAGGACCCTATAGAAGCAGAGCCATGTAGGGGCTTCGCTTGCGAAGCCCGTTGCTGGAGCACGGCCTTTGCTGGTTCACGGTTATCAAGCCGGGCGTCGCAAGCAACGCCCCTTCAAAAGAGTGATTTTCATTGGGAATGGGTAGGACTGCGTAGGACCTGACCCCGCGTCAGACCGTGGATGAGCTGTGCTGCCTCCCACGCACGCGCGGCCTGACACAAGGTCAGTGTCCCTACGCGGCTACGCAGCGCGCAACTTCAGTGTATAAGCGCAGGGTTTGAAACATTCGCGTCCATTGGCGTTCCTTCGCGGAGGGCATTTGACTGGGAAATGGGGTTTTTCAAAGTGCCCTATAGGACAGGCTCTCTCGCTCATGCGCCCGGCTGCGCACCGGCGTCTGGCTGGTTTGTCGGAGGCTTTGGCTTCAGGCGACATCGCATCAGACGCCCGCATCCGAAATGCTGACTCAGGCCTCGTGGTAATGGGAACGAGGGAGGGCGCGACCGGGGCGTGACGAGACGGACGCGCCCGCCGGCGGCCGAGTTGAGTTTTTCAAAATCACCCATGCGCGGCGCGAGCATCACGGACGGGTTGTGCGCCCCGTGATAGCCGGGCGCCGGGAGGAGCCACGGGCCTTCGAGATGATAGCCCGCGATGATGTCGCGGGCGAGCCGGCTGCGCGAGCGCAACCGCTCGAAGCGTTCCAGTCTGTGGCAGAGTGTTGTTCCGTCAGGGCATAGACGGCGAAGGCGTCGATGTAAGTGCTGTCGCAACCGCGCAGAACCCGGCCCTTTGGGTCAACCAGCATCACCCAGCCCTGCTCGGTTTCGTCCCAGCCGTGGCGTTCGCAAAAGGCGGCGATGGCCTCGGCGTGGCGCAGCCATTTTTTATCGGGATCGAGCTTGCGGTATATGCGGCTGAAAACCCAAACCGCGCGCCATTGGCTCCAAAGCCATTTGTCTCCGCTGACGATGTTCCCGGCGTCGCCAATGCACGTGCACAAACCGCCGGCGTCGTCGAAGGCGTGCCGCTCCCAAAACGGCAAAACGTGGTCAAACAGATGACGGCGCAGCCAGGCGGCCATCGGACTCCGCCTTTCGCGGCGGATTTTTTTTATGGCCTCAAGACAAAGTGGTTTTTGTTCGCCTTGGGTGGTGCTCATGGAAATGTGCATCGCTGCCGGGGAAAATCGAAGGGGCAATCAAATCGCCTCCGGTGGGAGCAGGCTGGCCGCCGCGGGATCGAGATACAGCGATGCGCGCGGATGGAGCCGCAAAATGGAGGCCGGGCAGGCGGTGGAAATCGCATCCCGCAAGGCGGCCCGCACCGCCGGCGCCTTGCGCTCGCCCGGCACCTGGACGAGCGATTCCGCTTCGGCTGCTCCCTGTTTTGGCGGCGGAAGCGCCGGCTGGGTTTCAAGAGGCGCCATCGCCGGGTTTCCGCACCGTCGCGCCGTCGCGCCATGAGCCGCCGATGAGCGTCGCGCGCGGAAACGGCGGCACGCCCTCCTCGTGGCCGTGCAACATGCCCGCGAGCATGTCCACCGCCGCCGCGCCCGCGAGGTCGTTGTGCTGGTCCATACCCGCCCAGTTCATCGTGCCGCGCCGCCGTTCAAGTTGCACCAGCCCGATGTCGCGCGGCGCCTCCACGCCAAGCTCGCCCAGCCACTCGCGCACGCGGCGGTTGAGCGTGAGAATCACGTCGGGCCGCGCCCGACGGAACCATTTTTTAAACAACTCCCGCCGCGTCCGCGCCGCCTGCACCTGATAAAAACCCGCCACGCGCCGCTCCGCCGGCAGCGTCTGCTGCCCCACCCACATGCCCGCGCTGAAACGCCGGTCCACCAGCCGGTCAATCGCCTCGTCCACCACCAGCGCCGGACGCCGGTAGCCGAGCCGCAGCACCCGCTCCATCGCCTCCACCACCAGCTCGTGATGATCCACGCAGCAAAACGACAGCGTCGGCCCGCGCGTGCGCACGCCCGTCACCACGCTCGGAAACTCCGGCCACAGCCCGGCGAACCGCTCCGGCAGGACGTTCCCGCGCATCAACCCGGTGACGATGATGCCCCGGATGCCGCGCGCGTGCAAAATCCGCCGCAGCCGCGTGCCGTCCAGCTCCGGGTCGTGCAGCCAGAACTCGTCGAACTTGTAGCCGAGAAACGCGGCCCGCTCGCGGCAGCCCGTCACGTAGTGCGGGATCGTCGGGTGACGCTCAAATGCCCGCTCGTCCTCGTTCGCGTTGATGAGCGCGAGCGTGCGCCGGAACCCCGCCGCGCGCGAACGCGAAAGCTCGCTCATCAATTCCGCCACCACCGGGTTGCGCGCGTAGCCGAGCTTCCCCGCCAGCGCCTCTATCCGCGCCCGCGTCGCCGCTGGAATCTGCCGGTCGCCGCGCAACGCCAGCGACACGGTGTTTTTTGAAACCCCCGCCGCCGCCGCCACCGCGGCCATCGTCACGCGCTTTGTCTCCATGATGTGATGTCTGTGCTGGGTTGGGTTTTTCAAAAACCCGATTCGCCGCCGGACGCGCCCTTGCGCGACCCGAACCGCGCAAGCCTGCCCGTCCCGGCTTGACTGTCAAGTATTCCCGCCATTTCCCGCCCGCCTCGGGTGCGTTTCAACATGAGGCCATGCGTCCGGGGTTTTTCTTCTTTCCTCTTTCTCTTTATCTTTCCCTTTCTCCCTCGGCGGCATCGCCCGGTGGGGAAAGAGGAACGAGAACGAGAACGATAATGAGAAAGATAAAGAGAACGAGAACGAGAACGATAAAGAAAACGAAAACGATAAAGAAGAAAGAGGGTGTGGCTTTGGTTTGAAACGCCCCCGCCCGCCGTCGCCGGTTCACCCTGTCCCGCATACTCCGTCAGTCCCGTCTCCCATCCCCGCCCACGCTCACGTCCCCAACCACGCTCCCGTCCCCGCCCACGCTCACGTCTCTCGCCCCCACGTCATTTCCGCCTCCCATGTTCACCATCGGCCTCGATTACGGCACCAACTCCGTCCGCGCGCTCGTCGTGCGCTGCTCCGACGGCGCGGAACTCGGCTCCGCCGTCTTCAACTACCCCTCCGGCGCGCAAGGCGTGCTCCTCGACCCGCGCGACCACAACCTCGCCCGCCAGCACCCCGGAGACTATTTGCGCGGCCTCGAAAAAAGCGTCCGCGCCGCGCTCGCCGCCGCGAAAAAACACAAGGCCTTCGACGCGCGCCGGGTCGCCGGCATCGGCGTGGACACCACCGGCTCCAGCCCGCTGCCCGTGGACAGGACGAACACCCCGCTCGCTCTGTATCCAAAATTTCGTGACAACCTCCACGCCCAGTGCTGGCTCTGGAAGGACCACACCGCCCACCGCGAGGCCGCGCGCATCACCGCCCTGGCCGCCGAGCACCGCCCGCGCTACATCGCCAAATGCGGCAACACCTATTCCTCCGAGTGGTTCTGGTCGAAAATCTGGCGCTGCCTCGACACCGCCCCGCGCGTCTTCGCCGCCGCGCATTCCTGGGTCGAGCTGGCCGACTGGATTCCCTCCGTGCTCGCCGGCGTGCGCGACCCCGCCGCCATCCGGCGCGGCGTCTGCTGCGCCGGCCACAAAGCCCTCTACGCCGACGAGTGGGGCGGCCTGCCCGACAAGGAATTCCTCGCCCTCCTCGACCCGCGCCTCGCCGCTCTGCGCGACCGCCTCTACGAAAAGGCGCACGACGCCACCGCCTCCGCCGGCGCGCTCTGCCCGGAGTGGGCGCGCAAACTCGGCCTGCCCGCCGGCATCCCCGTCGCCATCGGCGAGATGGACGTGCACTACGGCGCCATCGGCAGCGGCATCGCCGAAGGCACGCTGGTGAAAGTCATCGGCACCTCGGCCTGCGACTGCGCCGTCGTCTCCACGCGGAAAACCGTGGCCGACATCCCCGGCATCTGCGGCATCGTGCGCGGCGCGATCCTGCCCGGCTACTTCGGCATCGAGGCCGGCCAGTCCGCCGTCGGCGACATTTTCAAATGGTGGGTCGAGACCGTCTGCGCCGGCGACGGCGGGCTTCACCGCCGGCTCGCCGCCGAAGTTGCCGCGCAAAAACCCGGACGCTCCGGCCTGCTCGCCCTCGACTGGAACAACGGCAACCGCACCGTCCTCGTTGACCAGCGCCTCACCGGCCTGCTCCTCGGCCAAACGCTCCACACCACGCGCGCCGAAATCTACCGCGCCCTCATCGAAGCCACCGCCTTCGGCGCGCGCGTCATCATCGAGCGCGTCCGCGACCACGGCGTCCCGGTCCGGCGCATCGTCTGCGCCGGCGGCATCGCCGAAAAAAACCCGATGCTCATGCAAATCCACGCCGACGTGCTCGGCATCCCCATGCACCTCGCCGGCTCCACGCAAGCCTGCGCGCTCGGCGCCGCCATCAGCGCCGCCGTCCTCGCCGGCGCGCACAAGGATTTCCCCGCCGCGCAGCGCCAAATGACGCGCCTCCAAAAAACCGTTTACCGCCCCCGCGCCGCCGCCCGCAAAACCTACGACCGGCTCTACACACTGTATCGAAAACTCCACGACGCCTTCGGCGGCCTCGACAAATCCGCCGACCTCTCCGCCGTCATGAAAAACCTCCTCGCCATCAAAGAATCCCAATCCTGACCCAACTCGCCCCCCTTCTCTCTTTCTTCTTTATTCTTTCTCTTTAGGACACGTTGAAAAAATCCGATTTAATCGCGGAAACACGAAAGAACGGAAAGCGCGGAAATTATTTTGTAATAATTGTTTTTCACGAAATTCCGCGCTTTCCGCGCCTCCGCGATTAAAAGTTCTTGTTTTTGAATTTTTCAAAGCACCCTTTATTATTTCTCTTTATCTTTTTTCAGCCGCACCACCGCCTGAAGAGAAAGAGGAAAGATAAAGATAAAGAATAAAGAAAAAAGAAAAGGAGGCATCTTTGATATTTCCACACCCGCCCATCATGAAAAATCCCGCCACACCCGAAATCTGGTTCCTCTGCGGCTCGCAGCACCTCTACGGCCCCGGCCCGCTCAAACAAGTCGCGGAAAACGCGCAAAAAATCGCCGCCGCGCTCGGCGCCTCCCGGCGCATCCAAGGCGCGCGCATCGTTTACAAGGCGCTCCTCGCCACGCCCGATGACATCACCCGCGTGATGGCCGAGGCCGACGCCGACAAACACTGCGCCGGCCTCATCCTCTGGATGCACACCTTCTCGCCCTCCAAAATGTGGATACGCGGACTCGCCGGCCTGAAAAAACCCTTCCTCCACCTGCACACCCAATACCACCGCGACCTCCCTTGGGACACGATCGACATGGACTTCATGAACCTCCACCAGTCCGCGCACGGCGACCGCGAGGCCGGCTTCATCCACACCCGCCTCCGCCTCGAACGCAAAATCGTCGTCGGCCACTGGAGCGAACCCCGCGTCCACGACCGCATCGACGCCTGGGCGCGCGCCGCCCGCGCCTGGCACGACTGGCAAGGCGCGCGCATCCTCCGCCTCGACGACAACATGCGCCAGGTCGCCGTTACCGAAGGCGACAAAGTCGGCGCTGAAATCCGCTTCGGCTTTTCCGTCAACAGCCACGGCATCGGCGACCTCGTCGAACGCATCGCCGCCGTCCCCGAAAAAGCCGTGGACGCCCTCGCCGCCGAATACGCCGCCGCCTACACCCTCGCCCCCGCCCTCCGCAAAAACGGCGCGCGCCACACCTCGCTCCGCGACGCCGCGCGCATCGAACTCGGCCTCCGCGCCCTCCTCGACGAAACCGGCGCCAACGCCTTCACCGACACCTTTGAAGTCCTGCACGGCCTCGCCCAACTCCCCGGCCTCCCCGTCCAACGCCTCATGGCCGACGGCTACGGCTTCGGCGCCGAAGGCGACTGGAAAACCGCCGCGCTCATCCGCGCCATGAAAGTCATGGCCCTCGGCCTCAAGGGCGGCACCTCCTTCATGGAGGACTACACCTACCACCTCGACCCGGAAAACCCGCTCGTGCTCGGCTCCCACATGCTCGAAATCTGCCCGACCCTCGCCGCGCCCGGCAAAAAACCCTCGCTCGAAATCCACCCCCTCGGCATCGGCGGCAAAGCCGACCCCGTGCGCCTCGTCTTCGACGCGCCCGCCGGCCCCGCCCTCAACGCCTCCCTCATCGACCTCGGCAACCACTTCCGCCTCGTCGTCAACGAAGTCACCGCCATCAAACCCCCGCGCCCGCTCCCCCGGCTCCCCGTCGCCCGCGCCGTCTGGAAATGCCGGCCCGATTTCCGCACCGCGCTCGCCGCCTGGCTCCACGCCGGCGGCGCCCACCACACCGGCTACAGCTACGCGCTCAAGCCCGAACACCTCGAAGACTTCGCCGCCATCGCCGGCATCGAACTCGCCCTCATCGACCGCGACACCCGCCTGCGCGACTTCAAAGACCGGCTCCGCCAAAACGACCTCTACTACGCCACCGCCCAAGGACTGCGAAACTAAAAAACCGAATCATGAATTTAATTTAATCACGGAAGCGCGGAAACACGAAAAACCCCGTCCCTGCCCTTTCAGCGATTCCGCCCCTCCGCGCCTCCGCGATTAAAAACAAACCAATAAACGGCTCATGGATTACACAGATTAACACCCTCTGCGAATGAAAATCCCCCTTCCGGTAGGGCGTGGCGTCCCGCCGAGCCGTGTTAACCGCTCGCGGCTCGGGGGGACGCCTCGCCCTACCCTTAACAACTTCCTTAGTGTGATTTTCATTAGGAAATAGTATAAAACAGATTAAAAAACAAATTATTAAAAACAATCCGTGATAATCTGTATAATCCGTGAACCGTAAAACCAAACCATTAAAACAACCGCGA
>JAIRTK010000264.1 GCA_031254955.1 Opitutaceae bacterium | reverse complement strand
TTTGAGACGCTCGCTCTGGTCAAAAAATCCTAGCTGCCAAGTGGTTTGTTGTTTCATAACGATATTTATTTTCAACATATTATATTGTATGTCAAGCGGTTAATTTTTCAAACCGCCCTTTAATAAATAGTTAATAGGAGAATTCATGGAATCCATCAAAAAAACGATATTCGGATGTTTTTCAATAAGTTATAAGCAGAATTTAAAGAAAAATTAGATGCGTTTGCCCTGGCCAGGGAGGCTGCTTGGCATCAGGGGGGAACAAAGGAAAACCAGCGCGAAGCGCCATGCGCGCGGTATCGGGATGCCGTTGTTTCGAGCGGGCGGCGCGTTTGGGGGAACTTTTTCTTTGTGCCTTGTGCTCCTTTTTGCGGTTATTCCCCCATGTTTTCACCATCCGATAAATCCGCCTCCGCCGATGTCGCGCGCGTGCCCGGCGTCACGGTTTTGTGCGGGTTTCTCGGCGCGGGCAAAACCACGATGCTCAATCATGTGCTGGCCCAGGCGGAGCCAGGCGCGGAGGGGCGCTGGGCGGCGGTCGTGAACGATGTGGCTTCGGTCAACATCGACGCCGCGGTGGTGCGGGCGCGGGCCGGCGGCGCGGCGGCGGTGCGCGAGATCGTCGAGCTGGGCAACGGCTGCGTGTGTTGCTCCAGCCGCGACGATCTCGCCGAGACGATCGCCGAGCTGGCGGCGGGCGGGCTGGCGGCGGGCGGACCAGCGGCGGGCGGGCCGGCGTCAGGAGGGCCGGCGGGAAGGCTCGACCATATTTTTGTGGAAACGTCCGGCGTGGCGTTGCCGCGCGGCGTGGCGGAGTTGTTCACGCGAAAAAACCTGTTCGGGCGCAGCCTGTCGGATTTCGCGCGGCTGACGGCGTTGGTGAGCGTGGTGGACGCGCCGCATTTCCTGCGCGAATGGGAGGCGGGCCTCGCGGCGCCCGTCATGGCGGCGGACGCGGCGCGACCGGTGTTTGAATTGATGGTCGAGCAAGTGGAGTGCGCGGACGTGGTCGTGTTGAACAAATGCGATCTCGCGGGCGGCGGGGATGAGCTGGCCCGGCTGGAGGCAATCGTGCGCGGGCTTAATCGCCGCGCCACGCTCACGCGCGCGGTGCGCGGCCAGGTGCCGGCGGAATTGCTGCTTGGGCGGCAGCGTTTTGACGCAGGCGCGACGCTGTCGTCCGCGAGCTGGATACGCGCGCTCAACAACCTCGACGCGGGCGAAGGCGCCCCCGCCGTGACGAAACCGGTGGCGCGGCGCGCCGGCGCGGGCGGCGCGCGCCCGGAGGACTTCGGCATCACGAGTTTTGTCTATCGCGCGCGGCGTCCATTTGCGGGGGAAAAATTCCGCGCACTGCTCGCCGGGCCTGGCGCGTTGCCGGGGCTTTTGCGCGCGAAGGGCTTTTTCTGGCTCGGAGAGCGGCCCGATGAAATGGGTTTCCTTTCGGTGGCGGGCGGGGTGACGCGACTCGATTTTCCCGGCTGGTGGTGGGCGGCGATGCAGGAGCGCGGCCTCCCCGGATGGGAGAATCCGCCCGAGAATTTGCGAAAAATCTGGTTGTCACCCCACGGGGACAGAAGGCAGGAACTTGTGTTCATCGGCGTGTGTCTTGATGAATCATCCATCCGCGTCCGGCTCGACGCCTGTCTCGCATGACTCCTTCAGCCTTTCCAATTCCACAATGTCTTCCACGGTCGGCAAACTAGTCTTTGCCGCGTTTTGTGTCGTTGTTCTCCCGTCCGCCGCCGGACTGCGCGCGGACGTGCTGAAATTCAAAAACGGCGACCAAGTGCACGGCGCCTTTGTAAAGAAGGAGGGCGGACAAATCTTTTTTCGTTCCGACCAGTTTGGCGACTTGAGCGTGCGCGAGGCCGATGCGACCGTCGAAATCACCTCGCCGCTCGCGCCCCTCGTCACCGAGACCGAAGTCGCGCTCGCGACCGGGGAAAAACCCAAACCGCCGGACGCGGAAAAACCCGCGACGGCCCCCTCCGCCGCGCCGCCGAAACCGGAAGGGACGGCGGTCGCCGCGTCCGCACCCAAAACCACGCCACCCAAACCCGCACCACCCAAAACCACGCCACCCAAAACCGCGCCGGCCAAAACGCCGCCACCGGTGGAGAAACCCGCCGTCGAGAAACCGAAGCCGCCCGCCTCCACCATCGCGCGTCTGGGCAAAGGCTTCATCAAATGGTGGGGCGGCTGGCACGGGCGCATCGCGTTCTCGATGAGTTCCATCCACGACACCGCCGACCGCAGCCTCTACCTGGCCGAGCTACGCGTGAAACGCACCTGGAAACACGACGAAGTGCAGATCGAGCCGCGATATGAATTCCGCCAGGACAACAACGTGACCGCCGTGGACATTTTCAAGGTGTCCGCCTACTGGCGGCACACGTTTGGGGAAAACTGGTTCGCCGAATACCGCCCCGCCTACCAGCGGGACCGCAAAGGCTCGAAAGCCGAGCAACTTGAGCAACAATTCGGCGTGGGCCGGCACATCCTGAAATCCAAACAGCACCGGCTCCACATCGGCATGGCCGAGAACGCGTTCAACACCTGGCCGCTCAACCGCGGCCTCCCCGAGACGGCGCACTCGATGGCATCGCTGTTCAGCGAGGCGAGCCTGCAACTGCCTTGGCGCATCACGGTCACGGACCGCGGCTCATGGTATTGCCTGGGCAACGGCGACGCCACCTCCGACACCGGCTGGCAAAACACCTTTGAACTGACAAAAAAGCTCACCAACATGCTGAGTTTCAGCTTTCGCTACGAGTTGCGGGTCGATAATCCCGACCCGCGCGTGGCCGACTACGAAAACACGCGGTTCCTGCTCGGCTTCAATTTCTAGAGCCGGCGCATCTTAACGCCGCCGCCATGCCGCCCAAAGGCGCGCTGGAGCATTTCTGAATGGGTTCTTATACCCTTTGCGAATGAAAATCCCCCTTCAGGTAGGGCGAGGCGTCCTTAAAGCGTCTAACAAAAAGAAGAATTGACCGAAGAGACGCAGCGGACACGGAGGCGCGCGACGGCAGATGTAGGGGCTTCGCTTGCGAAGCCCGTTGCCGGACAGCAGTCGCGCGTGT
>JAIRTK010000220.1 GCA_031254955.1 Opitutaceae bacterium | reverse complement strand
GACATCGGCAAAGTTGCCCGCGTGAAAACGATGGCGGTAGTTCATGACAGGGAAAAAGTAACAGGGACGCTTCGCGCAAGTGACAAGTAACAAGTGGCAAGTGACAAATGACAAGTGCCCCAAAGGACGCCGCCCAACAGTCGCTTGCCACCTGTCATTGGCCACTTGGAACTCGGAACTCGCTACTCGGAACTCGCTACTCGGAACTCGCTACTCAGAACTCGCTACGCGGAACTTGTTATACCCTTTCCGAACCCGTTTTGGACTTTAGCGGCCCCCCGTCACTTGTCGCCGGCCATTTGCGCGAAGCGCTCCCACGCCATCCGAAACGTGCTCGAAAAATCCCCCGGACGCACCGCGACCGCGCGAGTCACCTCCCAAGGCGTCCACCACTCGCCGCGCTCGATCTCGGACGGATTCAACTCAAACGGCCCGTCGTGGCGAATCCCGTAAACGGATACAAACTCCCAACCGTTTTGCTCGCTGGGCGGAAGCATGAACAACGCCGTCAGCCGCTCCGGCCCGGCGATCCGCGCCCCAAGCTCCTCGCGCAACTCCCGCACCGCCGCCGCCGCGTAATCCTCGCCCGCATCGACATGCCCGGAACAGGACGAATCCCACCGCCCCGGCGAAGTGTCCTTCGCCATCGAACGCTTTTGCAGAAACACCCGCCCGTCCGCCCCCCGCGCCAGCACATGGACGGCGCGGTGCAACCATTTCCGGGCGTGAACCTCCCCGCGCGTCGCCTGGCCGATGACCTCGTCGCGCTCATTGACCACATCGAAAAGCTCGTCGTCACGCTGCGCCGGGCCGGGTGGCATCCGGGCCGCGCCAACGGCGGCGGCAGCGGAATCGGCGACGGCGGGGCCAGAGGCGGCGAGAGCACCAGAGGCAGCGGGAGCAGCGGGGGCGGCGGGAGGGGCGGGAGGGGCGGCTTGCATGTTAGGCTTGTCCATCATCGCGGAATGTGTGCTTTCATGGGGCGGATTTTCAACGCACGCCATGCCAAAAATCGACGTTAATCAAGTTGCCGAAATTTTGAAACGAAACCAGGTCGCCCCCGCCCTGCTCCGCCAGATCGTCGAGGAAATGAACCTCGTCACCCAAGCGGAAGCCGAGGCGGACGAAAACAAACCGCCGCCGGTGAAAAAGCAGTTTGTCATCCTCATCTCCGACCCCGAAGGCCGCCTGCCTGCTGGGGATTTTGCGGGCTGGGTGCTCCAGATTCCTGAAAACGAAAGCGCGGCCACCACGCAGGACCGCATTTTTCGCGGCGCCTACGATTACAATGCCTCGAAAAAAGGCCGCCTGTATCCGGCCAAAACCGTCGGCGAGGCGCTGGAAAACGTCGCCGCCAAATATTTCAAGGAAGCCGACCTCTGGGTCAAAACCAAGACCCCCGTCCTGATGCTGCGCACGGACAACGAAATCCCCAAAGAGTGAAGCCCCGGCGGCTCCAAATGCCCCGTCGCCGCCAGTCCTTTTGAACCACCCAACGCAACCAGCCCGAGGTAGGGGAGGCCCCGCCAAGGCCGCCGCAACCACGCTCCGATTTGCCGCCTTACCCATGATATTCCAAACATCCTGCCCGGCCCCGGCCCGCCCGGCGGAGGCCTCGGAGATGCCTCCCTACCGCCGCTCCCGCGCCTGCGCTACGCCGGCAGCGCGTAATACCATTTCTTAATCAAAAACCTTCTTAAAAAACACCCTCCAAGCCGACCGCGAATTGCACGGATTTTAACGGATGACACAGATTAAATTCTTTATTTTTCAATAAATTAAACATCCGCGCAATACCCTTTCCCAGTGGACAGGACCCTTTAGAAGCAGAGCCATGTAGGGGCTTCGCTTGCGAAGCCCGTTGCTGGTGCATGCCCGTTGCTGGAGCACGGCCTTTGCTGGCTCACGGTTATCAAGCCGGGCGTCGCAAGCGACGCCCCTACAAAAGAGTGATTTTCATTGGGAATGGGTATAACCCGTTTTATCCGTGCAATCCGTGGTTAAAAGAATTGGTGTAAAGGGTGAAACTGAGTGGAAAGTGGTATAACCTCGGTTATACAAATAAGAGATAAGCCGGCTCCCGTCTTTCCGAGGTGCTGGAAGATCGGGCTTGTCGCGAACTGCGTCACCGCCGTAGTGTTGCACATCTCTTTCATCAACCTGCCTGACAAATCATAAACTGATGTCACGCGGATCGCCGCAGGGGTTCGCTTGCGACACCTGCATCAGCCGGACGAAGTGGCGATGCCCCGAGGCCTTCACGGGCGTCGCCAACGGCATCCCGGCTTTCGCTCCATCCGCACAACATCAGTGATAAACACCGCCGCCAAACCCTTTACAATCGCCATAACTTATTTCGCGTAGCTTCAGCCTCCGTCCGAAACGAAACCTTGAAAACTTCGCATGACATGCGCCCGCATCCACGAGAAAACCGCGCTCAAAAATGCACGTCCCCTCGGGACGCATCGAAAGCGTTTTTCTTGCGGGCCTTCCAAGGTGCCCCGTATCGGGACGCAAGCAAGTGCATCCCTCTTTTTTATCGTTAACCGTCACGTAAAAACCCGTTGAAATTTCCCTGCCTCATTGGATTCCTGCTTTTCGCCGCCGTCATCGAAACAGCGGCAGCCGGCGCGCCTGAAAACGTCCCTGCCGCCCCATCCCCGCCGGCCATGTCGATGTTGCGCGCGAAAGGATTCCGCCTGTCGTATTTTTCGAGCACGACGGGCGAGGCGATTTGCCGGGTGCGCGCGGCGAAAATCCTGCCCGCGCGCAAGCGCGCCGGACCGTTCCTCATGCCCGCCCCCGGCTACGAACTTCGCCAGCCGGAAATCGATATTATTCCGGGAGTCTGCGCCGCCGGGGACTGGGACAGTCTGGCCGGCTATCTGGCGGGACTCCGGTATTTCACCTTGCGCGAGGCGATCACGTTGCGACTGGAGGAGCCGCCGTCCGTGGGCAACACCGCCGCCGGCGAAACTGAAACCATCAACACCGCAGCCCGCCCGCCCCTCGCAGCGTGGCGCGTGACAGGCGCGCCCGTGCTGCGCGCCCCTCCAGCGGCGCCGCCCGGCGTCGGCGCACTACTGTTTTCCGCGCTTGATGACGCCGGCCACCGCGTCCAGCTCCGCCTCTTTCGCGACGCCGAGAGCGGCGCGTTGACGCTGCGCACCCTCCCCCTTCCGCCCGCGCCACCCGGCCCGGTGTCGCGCGCCGCGCAGTCCAGGCGCCCCGCCCGCCCCGCGCCTCCTCCCTTTGTCCTCCGGCAACCATAAACCACCACCAACAACCGCAACCCATCCGCCCGTCATGAAACCTCATCCGCTGACGCATCCCGTCAAATTCGCCGCCGGCCTTCTGGCCGTCCTGCTCGCCGCCGCGCACGTCTCGGCGGCCTCCGTCGCCATCTCCACCGCCCGCAATGCCATGCGCACCGCCGACTACGTGTCGATGGTCTCGACCCTCGACACGTATCTGGCCGCCAACCCGTCCGCCGCCGACGCGCAGGAGGCCCGCCTGCTGCGCGCCATCGGACGCGCCGGCGTCATCGCCAAGAACAACCTGCCCGCCTTCCTTATACAAAAAGGCGCGACCTCCGCCACCCTCGACCCGTTTGCCGGCAACGAGGCGCTGTCGATCGAGTTCCCCATGTGCCCGCAGACGAGCACCGGCAAACCGTGGACAAAAAGCGGCGACAGCTACAGTCTGTCCCTGCAGGCGAATAGTAATAACTACGACTATCTGCTGGCCTGGCGCAATACCGGCACCACCACGCGCACATTCACCATCAACTGCAATGCTGCGCTGTCTGGCGCCAACATATACTTTGGCACATCCGTTTATCTAAATGGTGATTATATTGGACATCTCTCCCTCAGTGAATTTTACGGTGGCTCCGGCCCGGACTCCCCGATTTCCGATATAACAAAAGACGGCGACGGCAACATCACGAGCTTCGCCATCACGCTCGCGCCCGGCCGATGGCTGACATTTGCCGCTTACGGTTACACGTATTCCGGCAACTCGTCCGGCACGCTCACCCTCACCCTCACCCCGGCCTCGGCGCTCGACGCCGATGTCGAAGTCACCACCGGCACCGTGCCCTATGACGCTCTGCCCGCCTTAGCCAACGATACCAACCTCGCGGACATCGTCACCTTCCTCGGCGCGCAGCAAACCGCGATTAACGACATCCTCGCCGACCTCGACGCCATCCCGTCCGGGTTTTCCACCGAGTTTGTCTCCGCCGAGACCGGAATGGCCGGCACGGTTGTCGTCCAATACGCCGACGTGCAAATGCTCGCCGGATTATTAAAAAGCAGTCAGGCACTCCACCATTTTCTCAAAACCTACAACCTCAACGTTGACCTCACCAACTTCAACATCGTCGAGGCCTACACCTCCGCCCTCACCGGCGACTGGCGCGCGGATGATTTTATCATAGACCATCCCAACCTCCTGCGCCCGACCGCCGCCGCCACTGCCGGCAACGCCGATTGCCAAGCCATGCACGACCTGCTCGCCGCCGCCATCGACAAGCTCCTCGCCGTCGAAACCACCCTCTTCACTCGCCCAGCGCCCGCCTCCGGCAAATCCTACCTCTTCGGCGTGGACCACGACGGACAAACGCAGGCGGATTATCATAACAATCTCGACAAACTCCGCGCCGCGCTCACCGGCCCGGTTGACTTTGACCGCTCGCGCCTGCCCGCCACCGCGCGGGGCAGCCTCGCCCCGCTTTTCGGCAACAAGCCGCTCGACCTGCGAGACCTCTTCGAGTTCAGCCCGCGCGGCATCCCCGTCGGTGGCTCGCAAAACTTTCGCAACAGCGGCCTGCTCACCGGCGTGAGCGAATACCAGTGGGAAACCTATCTCCGCGACATCGGCATCTGGGCCTTGGGCGGAAGGAAGTTTGGTTATTACGATTCCTATTGGCACCAATCCGACTTCACCATTAATATAGAAAACGGCGCCGCCGCTAATCTGCCTTTGCCTTATTACCCAGCCGGCGTTTTCGGTTCGGGCGCCGCCGCGCTTTCCTGGCAATGGCAGTTGCGCCACGAAACAGCGAACTGGTGGGACGACCCCTCCTTCACGTCCATCACCGGCGCCACCAGCCAAACCCTCGACCTCGCCCTGCTCACCGATTCCACCAACCGCGGCGCCTACCTCGAAGTCGGCTACCCCGGCGACAACAAACTCATCGGCACCGCCGCCAACGTATGGGTCGATTGGCGGGACACCGCCGTGTTCGACCCCGCGTTCACCATCATCCACTCCCCTCTGTCCCAATTTATAAAAACCGGCCAGCCCATCAATCTCTGGGTCGGCACCGACGCCATCAGCAACGACATGCAATATAAATGGTATAAAAACAACCAACTCATCCCCGGCGCCACCTCCGCGCTCTATACCATCCCCGGCGCCACCGCCGGCGACGCCGGCAAGTATCATGTGGTTGTCTCCAACCGCGCCAAAACCCTCACCAGCGACACCGCCCGCCTCGTCGTCCCCGCCACGGCCATCGTCACCGGCGTCGCCGTCGCCCCCGCCAGCGCCACCGTGGTCAAGGGCGAGACGCGGCAATTCACCGCCACCGTCACCGGCTCCGGCGCGGCCATGCCCTCGCAAGGCGTGACATGGAGCGTCACGGGAGCCGCCGACGCCGACACGGGCGTCAGCGCCGGCCTGCTCACCGTCGCCGCCGGCGAAACCGCCGCCGCGCTCACCGTGCGCGCCACCTCCTTTGTTGACCCAAGCAAGTCCGGCGCCGCCAGCGTCACGGTCGTCGATCCCGTGCTCAACGTTACCCCAACCCTCCTCCCGCTCGCGCAACCGGGCGGCAGCGGCGGCACGTTTGATGTCTCCGGCAACGTTTCCTGGACCGTGCAAATCCCGCCCCCCGCCACCGGCTGGCTCACCGCCACGCCCGCCAGCGGCACCGCCGGCGGCACCGTCACGCTCAACGCCACCGCCAACACCACCGGCGCGCCGCGCACCACCGACATCACCGTGACCGGCGCCGGCCTCACGCGCACCGTCACCGTCACGCAAGCCAGTTCCGCCGCCCCCGCCGCGCCCCACGCGCTCGCCAACGGCGCGACGCTCACGCTCACCCACAACGGCGGACTCGTCGAAACCCTCACCGTCGCCACCGGTGGCAAACTCCAACCCGCCAGCGGCAGCGCCATCCCCTACGACTACGCCGCCGCCGGCAACGCCGCCACGCTCGTCTTCGACGGCACCACCTGGGTGCTCGGTTTCACCAGCGGCACCGCCGGCGCCTTCAACGCCGACAACGGCTCCACCGGCACCTTCGCCTACGCGCTGCCCGCGGCGGCCACTTACACGCTCACCGTTAGAAACGGCAGCGGCAGCGGCCCCTACACCGCCGGCACGACAGTGCCGCTGATCGCCGACCCCGCGCCCGCCGGTCAGGTTTTCGACAAATGGACCACCAACGCCGGAGGCTCTTTCGCCAACGACGGCAATTCCAATACCACCTTCACCATGCCCGCCGGCACAGTCACCGTGACCGCCACCTACAAAAACCAGTCAACCAACCCCGGCGGCGGCGGAAACAGCGGCGGTGGTGGCGGCGGTGGCGGTGGCACGCCCATGCTGCCCGGCCTCGCGCTGCTGGCCGTGCTGCTCGCGTTGCGCGCGCGCCGAAAGTAACCGACGCCCAAAACCCAATTGTCGCGTGACGCCGACTCATACCCTTTCCCAGTGAAAAGCACCCTTTAGAAGCAGAGCCATGTAGGGGCTTCGCTGGCGAAGCCCGCTGCTGGTGCACGGCCTTTGCTGGTGCACGGTCGTTGCTGGAGCACGGTTATCAAGCCGGGCGTCACAAGCGACGCCCCTGCAAAAGAGTGATTTTCATTGGGAATGGGTATCATACCCTTTCCCAATGAGAAATAGCTTGTAGCGGGAAGGGTGGTTTTGCCGTTCCGAGCAAAGCGAGAAGCCTGCCATATCATATCCGCGCTCCCGAAAAAACCGCCAACACCCCGCCCGTGGGATAAAAAGTCTTGCGCTAAAACACGGGCGACTCGCCCATGCCACTCGAACCAGCGGGCGGCGGACGCCTGTGTCACGCAAGTTCTTCTTTCTCTTTCCTCGTTATCTTTCTCTTTCTCGTCCCTCTTTCTCGTTCCTCCTTCTCGTTCCTCTTTCTCCCCTCAACGGCACCGCCCGGAAGCTCGTTTGAAAGAAGAAAGATAAAGATAAAGAAGAACGAGAAAGATAACGAAAAAGAGCACGATAACGAAAACGAAGAACGAAAAAGAGCACGATAAAGATAAAGAGAACGAAAACGAGAAAGAGCACAAAAACGAAGAACGAGCACGAAGACCGAAGCACGAGCACGATAAAGAAAAACGAAAAACGAGGGGCAAAGCGCGAAAAACAAAGGCGCGGCCTCGGCTTGAATCGCGACCGTCCGGCCTTGCCGGGACATTTTCCGGCAACGCGTGAAACCGCGCGTCCGCGCAGGCCGTCTTTTGTGAATCGCCCGTCGCTTCAGCGTTTCGCGGAAGTCCGGGCGGACGCCGAAACACCCGAAACCCTCTCTCCCGCCAAGCATCGCAACGCCGCCGCCCGCCGCTCCCCGTCCCCGCCGCTCATGCCCTCGTCCATGCCCTTCCCGCAAACTCCCGCACCCTGCCCGACCGCGCCACCCGCGCGTGACGTATTCGCCGCCCCGCTGGGCGGCGGTCTCGTTTCCATCACCGCCCCGGCGCGGGACGGCGAATCAGCCGGCGACCTGCTCGCGCGCCTCGCGCGCGCCGCCCTTTCACGCGGACTGGAAGTGGCGCAGGCAACCCTGTTCTGCGACCCGCGGCTCGGCGCGGACACCCGCGCGCGCCCGGATTTCCCGGTCACGTGGCTCGGTCGCCACGACACGCCGGAAGGCGATGTGCGCGGCGCGCGCGTCACCGCCCTGCCCGCCGGCACCTTCACCCGCGTGCGCGATGAGACCGGGCAAATCCGCGGCGCCGCATGGCGGACAAACGCCGCGCGTTACCTGTTGCTCGGCGCGCTCACCCCGCCCGATCCCACCGCGCCGCGCGCCGCCCAGGCCGCGGCGTTGTGGCGTCATTTGCAGGCGAGCCTCGGGCGCGAGGGCTTCGCGCTGTCCGACCTCGTGCGCACCTGGTTTTTCAACGACCGCATCCTCGACTGGTATGCCGATTTCAACCGGGAGAGAAACGCGTTCTTCACCGCGCACAATGTCTTTGGCACGCTCGTTCCCGCCAGCACCGGCGTGGGCGCGCGCAATGCCGCCGGCGCCGCGCTCACGGCCGATGCCCTCGCCGTCGCCCCCATCGACGGGCGGCTGGAAATCACCGCCGTCGCCTCCCCGCTCCAATGCGCGGCCTACGACTACAAGAGCGCCTTCAGCCGCGCCGTCGAATGCCGCGAGGCCGGCGGCGCGCGCCACCTGCTCGTCTCCGGCACCGCCGGCATCGAACCCGGCGGGCGCACCGCCTATGCCGGCGACCTCGACGCGCAAATCGACCTCTCGCTCCAAGTCGTCGCCGCCATCCTCGAATCGCGCGGCATGGGCTGGGCGGACGTTGCCCGCGCCATTTTGTATTTTCCGAACATCGAATGGATGTCGCGCTGGGAGCCGCGCCGCCGCGCCCTCGGCCTGCCGCCGCTGCCCGCGACCTTCGCGCACTGCGACATCTGCCGCGACGACCTGCTTTTTGAAATCGAACTCGACGCCTTTTCAACTTTGCCGGTGAACAACAAGGAATGATCAAAAATTCACCGCCAAAGGCGCGAAGCACGCAAAGAACGGAAGAATAAAAACGCCGGAATTCAGCCAATCAATAATCATGAATTAATTAAACACCACGGTCACGATGCCTTCACCCTCGCGCCCTTCGCCCCCTTCGCGGCGAAAAAAAACAACAGCTCCTCATCAATAAAAAAACCTCCCGCCATGCTCCGCCGCCGCCTTTGTCATAGCCTGCCCGTCATCCTTTGCGTGTTCCTCGCCGGCTGCGCCGGCGCCGGCCCGCTGCGCGTCTCGCCCGCCAGCATCACCGCCGCGCCCGGCGAGGAAATCGTCCTGAAACTCTCCGGCCTCGAAAAAAACAACCTGGCGGCGCACTCCTCCGACTCCTCCATCGCCACCGTCGCGCCCGACGGACGCCGCGCCCGCCTGAAAGCCATCTCGCCCGGACGCGCGCTGCTCAGCTTCCGCTCCGGTGACGCATTCGTCACCGTCCCGGTGCTCGTCCGCCGCGAACCGCCCCCCGGCGTCCCCTTTCCCGCCACCGACGACTCGCATCCCATCGACGCCGTGGTGAACAAAAACCTCCGCGCCCTCGGCCTCGTGCCCTCCGCCCTCTGCACCGACGAGGAATTTCTGCGCCGCGCCTGCCTCGACCTGATGGGCGCGCTGCCGCCGCCGGAAAAAACGCGCGCATTCCTCGCCGACCCCTCGCCCGCCAAGCGCGCCGCGCTCGTGGACTGGATTTTCACGCGCCCCGAATACGCCGACTACTGGGCCATGAAATGGGGCGACGTGCTCCGCGTGAAAAGCGAATTCCCCAGCAACCTCTGGCCCAACGCCGTCCAGTCCTACCACGCATGGCTGCGCTCCGCCGTCGCCGCCAACATGCCCTACGACCGGCTGACGCGCGCCCTGCTCCTCACCGCCGGCAGCAACTTCCGCGCCCCCCCCGTCAACTTCTATCGCGCCATGCAAAAACGCTCGCCCGAGAACATCGCCGCGCTCGCCGCCGTCGCCTTCATGGGCGTGCGCCTCGAATTCGACGCCGCGCCGAAATATCCCTACCCCGCGTGGACGCGCGACCAGTCGCTCGCCCTGTCCGCGTTCTTCAACACCATCAGATACAAACGCACCGGCGAGTGGAAAGAAGAGATCGTCCTCTTCGCGCCAAACTGGCCCCCCTACAAAGACCCCGCCCCCGGCGCCACCGCCGGCGACTCGGTGCGGGTGAAACGCGCCACCGACAAAGACGAAGAACGCAAAAACCGCCAGACCGCCCGCCCGCCCGCCGGCATCATCGCCCCCGTCTTCCCCGACGGCCAGGCCGTCGGGCACGCCGCGCGCAAAAACCCCCGCAAACTCTTCGCCGACTGGCTCACCGCGCCCGAAAACCCCTGGTATGCGCGCCACGCCGCCAACCGCCACTGGGCCGCCCTCTTTGGCCGCGGCATCACCTCGCCCGTGGACGACGTGCGCCCGAGCAACCCGCCCTCCAACCCCGAACTGCTCGACCTGCTCGCCGCCCGCCTCGTCGAAAACCACTACGACCTGCGCGACCTCCTCCGCTTCATCGCCACCTCGCAAACCTACCAACGCTCCAGCCGGCGCAACGAAACGAACCGCGCCGACACGCAAAACTGGTCCCACTACCACCCCCGCCGCCTCGACGCCGAAGTGCTCGCCGACGCCATCGGCGGCCTGACCGGCGCCTACGAATCCTTCTCCAGCCGCATCCCCGAACCCTACGCCTTCTGGCCCGACGATTTCCGCGCCGTGCAAAACCCCGACGCCAGCGTGACGACCGCCCTCCTCGAAACCTTTGGCCGCCCCGCGCGCGACTCCTCCTTTGAATACGAACGCAACCGCCGCCCCTCGATGGCGCAAGCCCTGTGGCTGCTGGACTCCGACGGCCTGAACCACAAAATAGCCAAACGAAACGGCGGCCTCGCCACCCTCTATAAAAAACACCAGAAAAACCTCCCCGCCCTCGCCGACGAATGCTACCTCGCCCTCCTCTCCCGCCACCCCACCGACACCGAAAAAGACACCATCGCCCGCTACTTCCAAGACAACCAAGACAAACTGAAAGCCGCCCAAGACCTCGTCTGGGCGCTGATCAACACAAAAGAATTTTTATATAACCATTAATAAAACCAAAACCCTCCACCGTAGCGCAGATTTCCAAACCTGCCGACGGACCGAAAACCCGCCCCGCAGCAGACCCAGAAACCCGCGCCACGACCGAGGCGGAACATAACAACCACCCGCCTCCCAACCACCCGCCACCCACCCAACTCCCCCCATGCCCATGCCCGCCCACGACCCACTCTGCACCCACCACGACCACGCCGCCGACGCCGCATACCGACGCGCCTTTGACCTCGTCACCCGACGCGACTTCCTGCGCCTCGGCACCCTCACCATCGGCGGCCTCGCCCTCGCCCCCTACCTCCGCGCCACACCCGCACCCACCGCCCGCGCCAAAGCCGTCATCCAAGTCTTCCTCTTCGGCGGCCCCTCGCACACCGACACCTTCGACCCCAAACCCGCCGCCGGCGCCGACATCACCGGCCCCTGGCGCAAAGCCATCGGCACCAACATAGACGGCATCCAAATCAACGAACTCCTCCCCCTCATCGCCCAACACGCCGACAAATACACCATCCTCCGCGGCCTCACCCACCGCACCAACGGCCACGAAACCGGCGTCTACATGATGCAAACCGGCACCGACCCCTCCTCAGGCCTCGTCTACCCCTCCGCCGGCGCCGTCATCGCCTACAAAATGGAAGAAACCGGCCTGCTCAAAAACCGCTCGCTACCCGCCTACATGACCGTCCCCGTCGCCCTCGGACGCTTCTCCGAACCCGGCTTCCTCGGCCCCCGCGCCCGCACCTTCGTCCCCGGCAACCTCGGCGACCCCCTCAAAGACAACGAACGCCAACGCCTCAAAAACCGCGAACAACTCCTCGCCCAACTCGACGCCTTCGGCCACGCCGAAAACGACCTCTTTGAAGAAGCCGACCACTTCCGCGACCAAGCCAAAGAAATGGTGCTCGGCGAAACACGCGAAGCCTTCGACATCTCCAAAGAACCCGACCCCATCCGCAAACTCTACGGCGACACCGAATTTGGCCGCTCCTGCCTCCAAGCACGCCGCCTCGTCGAACGCGGCGTCGCCTACATCACCGTCAACATGCGCGGCTGGGACACGCACCGCGACCAAGCCGACCGCTACAAAAAACTCATGCCCGACCTCGACCGCGGCCTCTCCGCCCTCCTCGCCGACCTCGCCCAACGCGGCCTGCTCGACACCACCATCCTCACCTGCGGCGGCGAATTTGGACGCACCCCCAAATTCATGACCGACCCACCCTGGAACGGCGGACGCAACCACTACGGCGCCGCCTTCTCCTGGCTCGTCGCCGGCGGCGGCTTCAAAGGCGGCCAAACCCTCGGCGCCACCGACCCCCGCGGCGAACGCGTCACCGAACGCCCCATCGCCCCCTGGGACCTCACCGCAAGCATCTACCAACTCACCGGCATCGACCCCGCCGGCACCCTCCCCCACCCAAGCGGCATCCCCGCCCCCGTCGTCCCCCCGCCCCCCGCCGCGAAACCCGGCGCCCCACGCCCCGGCAAAATCTCCGCCGGCGGCACCAGCGACATCCCCATCGCCAGCGCCGGCATCCTCAAAGAAATCATGCCCACCTGACCATGCACCCAAACACCCCCGACACCACCAGCGCCGCCGCCGCCACAAACAAAGACACGGCCATTCCCGCCCGCGACGACGCGGACAGCCATGCCCGCGCCCCCATTACCCCCGCCGCCCGCCGCACCAACCTCAACCTGAAACTCAAACTCGCCGCGCTCGGCGCGGCGCTCCTTCACCCCCTCCTCTCCGCCGCCCCCTACATCGAACACCTCTACCCCGCCGGCGCCCAACGCGGACAAACCCTCGAAATCGAACTCTCCGGACGCTCCATCGACGGCGCGCGCGAAGTCTGGGTCACCGGCGAAGGCGTCACCGGCGAAGTCCTCAAAGTCACCGAACCCACCGAAACCCAAATCCGCGAAGCCAGAAAAAACGACGCCATCGCCTCGCAAACCGCGCGCCTCCGCCTCACCATCGCCCCCGACGCCCCCGCCGGCACCCGCGACCTCCGCATCATGGCCGACAGCGGCCTCTCCAACCGCTTCCGATTCGAAATCGGCACCCACCCCGAAATCACCGAAACCGAACCCAACGACACCACCAACCCCCAAACCCTCCCCCCCCTCCCCATAGTCGTGAACGGACAAATCCTCAGCGCCGACCACGACCGCTACCGCTTCCACGCCACCGCCGGACAACACCTCCTCATCCAAGTCAAAGGCCGCGCCATCAAACCCTACCTCGCCGACGCCGTCCCCGGCTGGTTCCAACCCAAAATCGCCCTCTACGACAGCGCCACCGGCGCCCTCCTCGAAGAAGCCGACGACCACCGCTTCGACCCCGACCCCCTCCTCCTCTGGAAAACCCCCGCCACCGGCGACTACGAAATCGAAATCTGGGACGCCGTCGCGCGCGGACGCGCCGACCTCGTCTACCGCCTCACCCTCGGCGAACTCCCCTACGTGACCGACCACTTCCCCCTCGGCGCCCGCGCCGGCGACACCACCACCGAACTCACCACCCGCGGCATCAACCTCCCCGGCACCCAAGCAAAACGCCGCGCCACCCTCGCCGGACGCGAACCCGGCATCATCACCCTCGACACACCCACCCCGCGCGGACGCGCCAACCCCCGCCCCTTCGAACTCGGCACGCTCCCCGAAACACGCGAACGCGAACCCAACGACACCCAAGCCAAAGCCCAACCCGTCGCCCCCCCCATCACCATCAACGGACGCATCAACCGCCCCGGCGACACCGACTGCTTCTCATTTACAGCCAAAAAAGGCGACACCCTCGTCCTCGACGTGACAGCCCGCCGCCTCGGCTCCCCCCTCGACGCCAAACTCACACTCTCGCCCCAACGCGCCTTCAACACCGCCATCCAAACCGCGAAAGCCGCGAACCAAAAACCCCCGAAACTCACCTCCGACGACGAACCCGACGCCCGCCACGGCCTCCTCACCCACCACGCCGACCCCCGCCTCACCCTCACCATCCCCCAAGACGGCACCTACCAAGTACTGCTCCAAGACGCGCAAGACAAAGGCGGCCCCGAATACGCCTACCGCCTCCGCATCGCGCCCGCGCAACCCGATTACGAACTGCGCGTGATGCCGGACAACCTCAGCGTGCCCGCCGGCGGCAGCGCCGTCGTGCAACTCAAAGCCTTTCGCATCGACGGCTTCGACGGCGACATAAACCTCCACCTCGAAGACCTGCCGCCCGGCTTCACGCTCTCCGGCGCGAAAATCCCCGCCGGCAAAGACAACGCCATCCTCACGCTCACCGCGCCCCGCGACGCCCCCCCCGGCGTCTACAAACCACGCTTCCGCGCCGAAGCCCGCATCGACGGCAAAACCGTGCGCCACGACGTAAACGCGGCGGAAGAACTCATGCAAGCCTTCTTCTATTACCACACCGTGCCCGTCGCGCAAAGCTACCTCGTCGTCGGCCCCCCCCCGCCCTTCTTTGTCGAAGTGCCCCGCCCCCCCGCAGCCGGCCCGCTGGAACTGCCGCTGGACACCGAAATCGAAATCCCCGTGCGCCTGATCCGCCGCGCGCCCCCCCCCGCCGAAACCACCCCACCCCGCCGCGCACCAACCACCGCCAAAAACACCCCGCCCCGCCGCGTCGAAAACAAAACGCCCAACCGCACGCTCGCCACCACTGAAACCACCCCGCCCAACCGCGCGCCGGACACCGTCGAAAACAACCCGCCCAACCGCGCGCTCGCCACCGCTGAAACCACCCAGCCCCGCCGCGTTGAAAACAAACCGCCCCGCCGCGCGCCAGCCACCGCTGAAAACAAACCACCCCGCCGCGCACCGGGCGCCAATGAAAACAAACCGCCGCGCCGTGCCGCCGCCGCCCGCGACATCCCCGTGCGCGTGACCGCGACCCGCCTCGGCAACCCCAAAACCGTAAACATCACCGCCGCGCAATTCGCCGCCGGGGAAACCGAAGGCGTGGTGAAAATCCGCGTCACCGACCCCAAACGCATCGGCACGGAAGGCGTCCTCGTGATCGAAGGCACGCAACGCGCCAAAGGCCGCAAAGTAAGCATCGCGGCCCCGGCCATCCCCTACAAAATCCTCCCCGCCCCCGCCCACCCCTCCCCCTCGCCCGCCCCCCTCGCCATCCCCTAGCCCAAACCCCGAAGCGGAAAGAAGAATCCCCCCTTAGTCCACTGAAGCCTACGCGGACCAGCCCAGTGCAAACACGACAGCGCCAACAGGGAGACCAGCAATGCGCCTGCACCTGAAAAAGCGACCAACCCAGTGCAGGCGCGGAAGCGCCGGTAGGGAGGCCTCTCCGAGGCCTCCGTCAGAAGGGGACCGAAGCCGGAGCCTTCACAGAGAAATCGAAACGTAATAACGACGACCTCGCCGAAGCCCCCTACCTTGGCCCAGTTACCTTGGGTAATTCGAAAAGACTGCGTTGGATTATTCCAAAAGACTCCTCCGAGTAACCCCAGTGATAGAATGCTCCTCCGTTAACCAAGATGGTTCCCCGCTCTTTTCGATGAGACAGCAAAGCCCCGGAGGGGCGACGAGCGCGGCCTGACACAAGGTCAGGCCCTTGTTGCTACGGGTGTGCGGGTGCAACGGCGGCTCGCATTTCCAGCCCCGGAGGGGCGGCAGCGTGGGATGCGGCGAGGGGCAAACAAGCAGGCGGACGCCGCTGCCGCCCTTCCGGAGCTGGAAACCCGAGCCGCCGTTGCACCCGCA
>JAIRTK010000481.1 GCA_031254955.1 Opitutaceae bacterium | reverse complement strand
ACGGATTTGCTTCCGCCAGTGCGCCGGCGCAGTCGCATGAAACACAAACGCGCGCGGCTGCTGTCCGGCAACGGGCTTCGCAAGCGAAGCCCCTACATCCGCCGCCGCGCCCCTCCGTGGCCGCTGTGTCTCTTCGGTCAAGCCTTCTTTTTGTTAGACGCTCTTAGTTCAAGTTTACCATCGGCCCATCCTAAGGAAACTACGTTTTTACGTCGGATGTCGCCAATATTCACATTGTTAACAATCAGGGTGGCGTAATTCGCCTCTTCATTTGCAGAGCTATATAAAGGAGGCTCTTGAAGAACCGCCCATCCATGTTTATCAGAGAGGGCAATCATTGTAACGTTTTCGATAATGACCAATGAGTCCCCGGACAAGTCATAAACGTAAAAAATACTCCTAGAGTGATTAATATGCCCCGCGAATGCAAAGAAATGCTTTCGGATTACCCTGCCGATGCCAGTCTTTCGACGAGAATAATCTTGCGACCAATCAACAACATGGGCCATGCTATCATCATGCACCCTAAAGGCATCCTTCCGGCTAAATAAGATGCTTGAAGACGCATCATCATACTTGAACGGTATGCATTCCTTCGCAGAGGCAGACCAAATGAAAATATTTAGAGCGTCTAACAAAAAGAAGGTTTGAGCGAAGAGACACAGCGGACACGGAGGCGCGCGGCGGCGGATGTCGGGGCTTCGCTTGCGAAGCCCGTTGCTTGCGAAGTCCGTTGCCGGACGGCAGCCGCGCGCGTTTGTGTTTCATGCGACTGCGCCGCCGCACTGGCGTATGCCAACCCGTGGCGGCCTTCCGCGACGGGCTTCGCAAGCGAAGCCCCTACATCCGCGAAGCCCCTGCATCCTCGCCTTTCCCCACGCTTTTCATACCGTCTTTCGGCCTGTCCTATTGTAATTTTGTTAGGCGCTCTTAGTTTATCCAGATTACCAAGTATGCTGGAGCAGCGAACCGGCACCGAGGGGGAAGAGAAAAATGGCAATGGATAGATAGCCGAGGTTGCGCGCTGCCTTTGTCGTAATGCTGGCTTTCAAGTCTGCTTTAGGGCGGGTGGGCGGGCCTTCGGCCCGTCAGCAGGTTTGGAAACCTGCGCTACGACGGAGGCAAGCGGCGGGGCAATCCAACGGATTGCGGAAACATCAGCAGTTGGGGGAGCATGAAGAGGGGAAAGACGCAGAGTTTTTGGAGTCGCCTGCGCAGTTTTGCCCGACGACCGGCCAGGCTGTTCTTGCGGAAGCGACGGTCCAGCCAAGAGCCTTTGCCGGCGGGAGGTTTCCCTGTTTTCATGCCGGCGGCGTCATGATTTGACGGGCGTTTTTTCGGATTGCGGGCGCGGGAAGAGGATGGCGGTTTCGGCGACTTTGTTTCCGGTGAGGCGCGCGCCCCAGACGAGTTCGTCGCGCCAGGCGCCGGCGGCGGCGGCGGGGAGGCCGAGGACGGCTTTGATTTTCGCCGTTGTGCCGGGCATGACGGCGGCGAGGAGGGCGTTGGCGAGGCGGAGCGCCTCGGCCATCGTGGCCAGCGAGGTGCGCAGGAGCGCCTGGTCGGCGGGGGCGGACGATTTGCCGAGTTTCCAGGGGGCGCGTTTTTCGATGTAACCGTTGGTCGCGGTGATGAAGGCAAAGGTGCGCTCAAGCGCGATGTGGAACTGGAAGCCTTCGTTGAGGGCGATGACTTCGTCGCGGGTTTTCTCCCACAGGGCGCGCAGCTCGGTCTCGGGCGTGGCGGCGGCGGCGGTGGTGGCGGCGGTGGTGGCGGTGGTGGCGGGCGCGGTGTCGGCGGCGGTGGCGGCGGCGGTGGTGGCGGGCGCGGTGTCGGCGGCGGTGGCGGCGGCTGTATTGGTGGTGGTGGCGGCGGCGACGGGCTTCGCAAGCGAAGCCCCTACATGCGCGGCCCCGGCGGGCGCGGGGGCGTCCGTGGCGGCGGCGGGGATGACGCCGGCGGCGAAGCGGTTGGTCATGTTGAGCGTGCGGTTGACGAGGTTGCCGAGGTTGTTGGCGAGTTCGGCGTTGTAGCGGGCGAGGAACTGCTGGAGCGAGAAGTCGCTGTCCTGGCCGACGCTCATTTCGCGGATGAGAAAATAGCGGAGCGCGTCCACGCCGTATTGTCCGGCGAAGGCGACGGGGTCGACAAAGTTGCCGGTGCTCTTGGACATTTTGCTGCCGTTGATCGACCACCAGCCGTGCGCGAGGAGCGAGCGCGGGGGGGCGATGCCGGCGGCCTTGAGCATGATGGGCCAGTAAACGGCGTGCGGCGGCACGAGGATGTCCTTGCCGATGACGTGGAAGCTGGCGGGCCAGAATCCGGGTTTGTCCACGACGGCGGTGTAATAGTTGACGAGCGCGTCGAACCAGACGTAGGTGACGAAGTCCTCGTCGAAGGGCAGCGGGATGCCCCATGCGAGGCGTTCTTTCGGGCGCGAGATGCAGAGGTCGTTGAGCGGTTCGCCGAGAAATTCGAGGACTTGTTTCTGGCGGTAGCGCGGGAAGACGAAGTCCTCGTTTTTCTTGAGGTGCCCGATGAGCCAGTCCTGATACTGGCGGAGTTTGAAGAAGTAATTGCTTTCGGTGATTTCGGTGACTTCGCCGAAGAGTTCGGGCCAGGTGCCGTCGGGGTTGCGGTCTTTTTCCTGCAGGAATTGTTCCTGCCGCGTGGAGTAGAAGCCCCGGTATTCGGCTTTGTAGATTTCGCCTTTGTCGAAGAGTCGCTGGAGCAGGTCGCGGACGACTTTTTTGTGGCGCGGCTCGGTGGTGCGGATGAAGTCGTCGTTGGAGATGTCGAGCTGGGCGCACATGTCGCGAAACTCCTGAGAAACCTCGTCGCAAAACTGCTGCGGGGGGATGCCGCGGGCGCGGGCGGTCTGCTGGACTTTCTGGCCGTGCTCGTCCACGCCGGTGAGGAAAAACACCTGGTCGCCCATGAGCCGCCGGAAACGGGCAATAACGTCCGTCAGCACTTTCTCGTAGGCGTGTCCGAGGTGTGGCGAGCCGTTCACATAGTCGATGGCGGTTGTGATGTAGAAGGTGTTCATGCGCGTAAGGGGACAAAGAAAAACGTTCCGAACGGGAAATGTCGAGAGCAGGGCGTTCGGGGACGCCGGGGCTGCTGGGGTAGTCGGGGAAGTCGGGGAAGTTGGAGCTGCTGGGGACGCTGGGGCCACTGAGGCAGTCGGGGCCGCCGCGCGGACGGTTTGAGTTTAAAGGCGGATACAAAAATAACCGCGAAGGGTGCGAAGGGCGCTAAGGAGGCGGTGGGGGCGGTGGGGACGGTAGCGATGGGGCGGGGGCAATGGGGATGAAGAGCGCAAAGGAGGCGACGGGGGCGAAGAAAGACATGAGAACAAGCAGTCGTTTGTTTATAATATACTGAATAACTGGGATTATGCGCAGCCTCTATCGTAACGCAGACTTCCAAGTCTGCTTCAGGGTGGGCCATCGGCCCGTTAGCAGGTTGGGTTCCGAGCGAAGAGAAAAGCCTGACAACCTGCGTTACACCAGCAACGCGTAACTTCAGTT
>JAIRTK010000101.1 GCA_031254955.1 Opitutaceae bacterium | reverse complement strand
TCTTCATCCTTCTCGGACTTTTTGTCACGGGACTTTTCGCCCATGGCCAGACCGGTTCCCTGGCGGGCCGCAAATACATCGGCTTCTGGGAAATCTCTCCTGCGATGATGTTCGCCCCAAGCATGAAGTCCAAGGCCAACTTCTCCGAATTTGGCGGCGGAACGGAACAACTCAAAGGGGACGGTATTTTCTATGGAGGCCTGCTTTCCGGCGGTGTGTATATGGACGCCCGGCATAAATTCCAATTCACGGCGGGAGTCGTTTATGCCACCAATACCATTGATGATAGTTACCCCAAGTACGGGGTGGACATCGAGCAACACACCCGCGTCATCCCGCTCCTCGTGGAATATCATTATAATTATGAACTCAACGAAAGGCTCGCCCTCCGCGCCGGGCCGGTTCTGGGCGTTTCCCTCGTCAACCTGAAATACTCGGAAACCGACATCGACGACAAAGGCAAGACTGCTGCGGCGATCAGCTATGGCGTCAGCCTCGGCCTGAACCTCGCGCTCAAGGAAAATCTCCACCTCGACTTTGGTTATAAATACATCGGAACCGCCAGCACCGACTTTGAGTATGGGCTGGGAGAGAAGGCCGAACTGGATTCGTTGGGCGGACACCTCATCACCGCGGCCCTGCAACTCCGGTTCTGATGGGTCGCCCCGGCCAAGCAGCCCCCTGTAACCATGCCCGCCAAGACGCAAAACATCCCTCCCGGCCCCGCAAACTCCCCGCCGGCCCCCGATGCTTGTGGAAACGGCGCCCGATGATTCCACCCCGTATATTAAATGGCCCCCTATACCAAGGCAGGGCGAACCGACCCGGTGAGCCGCCCTGCAAAGGCAAGGCGAAACCTCCGGCTGAGCCGCGATATTCCAACGGCTCGCCGAAACGCTTCGCCCTGCCTTTTGCCGGCGGCGTCTCATGCCCCTCCGGGGCTTTGTTTCCTCATCGGAAAGAGCGACGAACCATAAAAATTATCCAATCATGAAATCCGCACGTTTCTTCCTTGTCGCTGGCCTGTTTTTGGGCGCGCTGTTTATCGCGTGGCGCTGGCACGGCGCGCCCACCCACGCGCCATCCGCCAGCCCGGAACCTCCCGCCCGGTTGGCGGAAAACGCCTCCCCCGTCCCGGACACCGGACCGGACAAGACCGTTGAAGCCGCCGCCCCGGAAACGGAAGCCGGCCCGCCCGTCTGGCGGATTCTCCCGGACAAAATCGCCCCGGACGCGCGCGGTTATCCGATCACCGCGATCGACATCGCCCCCGCCCTCTCGCTGCTGCCGACGCTGGAAAAAGGCAGCCTGGTGTCAATCGACCTTGGCGAGGACGGCGTGCTGCAAGGCCGGGTGACGCTGGTCGTCAATGACGAGTATTCCCTGCGCGTCGGCGGCGTCTCGCTGGCGAATGACCAGGCGTTTTTCTGGCTCGCCGCCAAGGACGGCGCCCTCACCGGCTTTGTGGAACTGCCAGCCAAAGGAGAAAGGGGAATGGCCTACACCCTCGCGACCACATCGGAAAGCCGGGGCCAGATAAAACGGCAGCCACTGAGCAACGTGCGCTGCGTCGGCATTCCCAAGGAGCCTGACGACCTGAACAACATCCGCCCCGCCCAAGCAGCGGCGCCGGCCATCCCGCGATTGGAAAGCCGCCCCGGAGCCAAGGATGTTTTCTATCTGGATTTCGACGGCGAAGAGGTGACAGGCACGTCGTGGAACAGTGGTTTCACTGATGGCGGACCAATTAAAGTGCAACCGGCCAACCTGACCGCTTATGAAATCGAACAAATCTGGAAAAGCGTGAGCGAAGCTTACAGCCCGTTTAATGTAAATATAACCACCAGTCTGAGCGTTTATACAGGCACTCCCGCAGACAGGCGCATGCGTTGCATCATCACGCCGACTGATGCATGGTATATCAAAAAAACGAATGAAAAAGTGGGCGGCATGGCATGGGTTGACTCATTCGGAGTCAATAAAGACCCCCCTGACGAGACATGCTGGGTGTTTAATACCAACATGAAAACCGTCGCCATGGCCATTGCGCACGAACTGGGCCATACCGTGGGGCTGGCACATCACGGCGGAGGGGCGAACGTCGATGGGGAATATAATTTGGGGCACGGCTCGCGCCCCTTGTCGTGGGGGCCGATCATGGGCGCCCCCTATCACGCGACCGTGGTCCAATGGAGCCGTGGCGAATACGAGGACGCAAACAACTCCGAGCAGGACGACCTCGCGGTGATCCACGCCCCGCTGGAAAACAGCACCAAGGGCGGGCTTGCCTTTATAAACGACGGGCACGGGGGCACCCGCCAGACAGCCAAAGCGATCACCAAAAAAACCGGTCCGACGACATGGAGCCTCAACACCCCGGCGGTCATCACCGACGCCTCCGATGTCAATTTCCACAGGTTCACTGTCCCGACGGAGCAAACTTATTATACCACCTCCATCAACGCGATCCTTACGGAGTTTATGCCCACGCTGAAAATCGCCCTTGAGCTTCGGGATGAGACCGGGGGATTTATTGTCGCCAGCGACACCGCCGCCCCCCGCATGGACACGGAACTCAATGTCACCCTCAACGCCGGGAAAACCTATTATATCAAAGCTTGGGGCGCGGGCTACCGCGACCCGCGCACCGACGGCTTCAGCGCCTACGGCAGCGTCGGGCAATATAATCTGTCCATCAACCTGGCCGCCCCGTTCGAAGGCTCGCCGCGCCTCGCCGAGCCGCTGCCCCCCGTCACCGCGCTCGCCGGGCAGACCGTCATGCTAAGGGCGTCCGTCCTCGCCTCCCCCGCCGCGACCATCAAGTGGCAAAGCTCGTTCGATGGCGGAGAGACGTGGGAGGATGTTTCCGACGGAGGAAGTTATTCCGGGGTGCAAACGGGCACGCTGGTCATCCGCGACGTGGCCGCGTGGATGGACGGCATCCTCTACCGCTTCGAGGCCTCCAATCCCTTGGGCAGTATATTCAGCAATGCCGCCCGCCTCATCATCGACGCGACGCCGCTCCCCCATCCGACCGGCCTCGCCTGCGATTTGGCCGGCAACCTTTACGTGACGGACGACACCCTCCACACCGTGCAGAAAATCGAATTGTCCACCGGGAGAATCAGCACGCTGGCCGGCTGGCCGCGCCTGAGCGGCACCACCGGGGCGCCGGGCACCAGCGCCCGCTTCGATTCCCCCGCCGCCCTCTCGCACGACCGCGTGACCAACAGCCTCTACGTGGCCGACGCGGGCAACAACGTCATCCGCAAAATAGCCCTGGACGGCAGCGCCGCCGTCTCGGTTTTCTCCGGCACCATACACCAGACCCCGACCGTCGAAATATCAGGCACGGACGGCACGGTCGCCCTCTACGACCGGCCCGCCGGGATAGCGACATTACCCAACGGCTACACGTGCATTTCCGACGAGGCCGCCCAGTTGATTTGGACCATCACATCAAGCGGCAGCACCTACGTGACGGCTGGGACGTTGTATAAAACCGGGACGACCGACGGGCTTTGCTCCGAAGGCCAGTTGTTTTATATGCCATCCGGCATCGCATTGGACGATGTGTATAACATCTTCATTGCGGATTCGGGCAACCACACCATTCGCGTCTGCATGAACGCAACCGACCGACCGCTCGACACCATCGCCGGAGCGCCCGAAATCCCCGGCTGGACGGACGGCACGGGCGACGAGGCGCGCTTCAACAATCCGCGCGGCGTTTGCGTGCTCGGGGAGTATCTTTATGTGGCCGATACGGGCAACTCCACCATCAGGCGCATCCACATGGCCTCGACCGAGGTTCGGACGATTGCCGGCGTGGCCGGCATCACCGGAGCCATGAACGGCACGGGCACGACCGCGCTGTTCAGCCACCCGGAAGCCGTCACCATGTCCCCCGACGGCTATCTTCTCGTCGCCGATTCCGGCAACGGCCTCATCCGCAAAATCAATCTGAAGGATAACGGACGCTTCGAGGTCAGCACCCTGGCCCTGGTCTCCAGCGGCACCGTCTATCCGCCCTACGGCGGCGGTGGCACGGGCGGAGGAGGCGGCAGCGGCATAGGCACGGGAGGCAACACGGGCACCCAAAGCACCAGCTCCGGCGGCGGCGCGCCCTCGCCGTGGTTCCTGCTCGCCTTTGCCGCGCTGGCCGGATTGCGTTCCCCCCGCCCGCGCCGTTGACACACGGACGCCGCGCCCCCTGCCCTTGCAAAAACCCAAGTCGCTTCCAAAAATGCCCGCAGCCGGTAGGGAGGCCTCTCCGAGGCCTCCGCCGGGCGGGGCGGGGGTGGAACTTTCATGGGGGAAGCGGGGCAGTATGGGGACGGCGGGGCGTTTTTGCGGAGACCTCGGAGAGGCCTCCCTACCGGCTTCGCATGGCATCAGACATGGCGAAAACCAAGGGTTTCGAGCAAGTCGGTTATCTTCTGCTGTCACGCAAAGAGGCCGGGCCAAGCCCGAGGCGCGACTTAGAATCGACTTAGAACCGATTTAAATCGACTCAAACCGACTTTCTCCGAGACAAGCCCGTGAGTGGCCGAAACCGGAGAGGCGGAAATGCGGAATTTTTTGAAAATCAATCGCTACTAAATGATTTCCTCGTTTCCATCCTTCCGCCCTTCCGCGATTAAACCGGTTTTTCAAACCACCCTTAATTATACCCGAACCGAATGAGATGGAGCCGTTTGGCGGTACGGAGGCTGTCCCGCCAAACGGACGGAGGCCGCTCAAGTCTTGGGTCGACCCAATCCCCCGTTTGCTCGACCCAATCCCTCATTTGGTCGACCAAATCGTAAAAATTTCGCGTCTTTTCGCGCTTTTCGCGGTTAACGTATTTGAAATGTCTTTTTGAAGGGACGGCTTCCGGGCCGTTCGATTTTACCTGTGACGGAGGGCATGGGGGCTGTCCTTCCAAGAGGGGCTTTCTCATTGGGGTGGGGGGCACTGGTGGGACGCGGCGGTCTCCGGCGCGCAGGCGCCGGCTTTAAAAGTGTCCGCGGCATTTCGGTTCAGTCAATTTTTGCCAGTTCTTTGGGGCTGCGGTCCCAGAGGGTCAGGCCGGCGAGGGGTTTTTTGTCGGTGGCGCGCGCGGTCAGCAGGCTGGTGATGTAGCCGATGAGCATGCAGGTGGCGATGGCGACGAAGCCGTGGAAGAAGGGGTTGGTCGCCGTATGGCTCTGCACCCACCAGGTCACGCCGATGCTCGCGACGGCGCCGACCATCACGCCGGTGGCGTTGGCGCGGCGCGTGAGCAGGCCGAGCGCGAACACGCCGGGGAAGCCGCCGCCGATTAGCGCGACGAGTTTGATGAACTGGTCCCAGAGCGAGGCGACGTTCAGGCTGGCGAGATACATGGCCGAGGCGGTGGCGATCACGCCGCAGATGAGTGTCGTGGCGCGCGCGAGGCGCACCCGGTGGCGTTCGGTCGAGCGTGGCCGGAGGGTGCCTTGGAAGTCGGACACGACCACCGAGGCCGTGGCGTTGAGGATGCTGCTGAGCGCGCCCATCGACGCGGCGAACAGGCCCGCCACGATCAGGCCGACCACGCCGCGCGGCAGTTCGTTGGCGATGAAGTAGGGGAAGATCGCGTCGTTCGGCAGGCCGGCTTCGAGGCGTCCGGGGTGGGCTTGGTAAAACACCCACAGCGACGAGCCGACAAAGAAGAAGACCACCGAGCTGGCGAGGCCGATGGTGTTGCCGATGATGACGGTGCGCCTGGCTTCTTTTACGTTGGCGGAGGCGAGCATGCGTTGCATGAGCGGCTGGTCGGAGATTTGCGTGAAGATGGTCGCGAAGAACATGCCGATGAAGACGAGGAGCGTCGGCTGGGTGAGTTCCGGTTCCCAGGAGAGGGCGCGGAATTTGTCCGCCGCCATGCCGTTTGCGATGATGCCGGAGAGGCCGCCGTCCACGCCGTGCGCGAGGAACCAGAGGGCCACGGCGACGCCGCCGAAGGTTACGAGGACTTGCAGCACTTCCGTCCAGATGACGGCTTCGAAGCCGCCTTCCAGGGCGTAGATGGTGGTCACGCCGCCCATGAGCGCGATGCTCAGGTAAACGTTGAGGCCGGTGACGGTGGAGAGCGCGAGCGCGGGCAGCAGGAGCACGACGCTCATGCGTCCGCCTACTTTGAGGAAGACGCCGAGTCCCGCGCCGAGCAGGCGCACGCGGCGGTCGTAGCGGCGTTCCAGATAGGAGTAGATCGTGGTCATGTTCATGCGGCGCAGTCCGGTGACAAATACGAGGCCGACCAGGATGCCGGCGAGGGCTTGCGCCGGGGCAGAGCCGAATGCGAGCCAGTCGGTGTCGTAGGCTTTGGCGGGCAGGGCCATGAAGCTGATGCTGCTGGTCGAGGTGGCGAAAAAGCTGATGGCCGCCGCCCACCAGAGGACGCGTCCGCCGCCGAGGAAGTAGTCGCCGGCGGAGTTTTTTTTGCGTCGCGCGCACCACCAGCCGATGCCGAGGTTGAGCGCGAAGTAGAGCGCGAGCATGATGTAGTCGGGCAGCGAAAGCGTGCGCGGGGTGAAGGTGGCGGTGGCGAGGTCGGGGGTCATGGGTGGTGTTGGCGTTGGGTGTTTTCGTTGAGGAGAGGGGGGGGCGGCGCGGCGGGCGGGGGGGAGTGGCGCGGCGGGGCGGGGGAGGTGGGGCGGGGCGGAGCGGGTGTTCATGGCGGCGGCAAAAATTCGCCGAGGATTTCGAGGCCGATTTCGCGGTTGTTGATGGTTAGCAGGGCGGGGCGGGGTTCGCCGCCTTCGAGGTGGAGGCGTTGTTGTTTCACGATGTCGGCTTCGATGCGCATCGGGCCGCGCAGGCCGGCGGCGGTGACGCGGGCGATGTCGTTTTCGATGCGCGCGGTGGCGGCGGCGGCGGCAAAGTCGTGGATGAAGTTTGCGAAGCCGGCGTCGTCGAGGTTTTCGGCGGCGCGCAGCCAGACAATCGTGCTGGCGCGTCCGCGCGGTTCTTTTTCGTCGTGGATGATTGTGAGGCGGCGGGCGGGGTGTGTTTTGGATTCTTCGACTAGTTCGAGGCGGGCGGGCGCGCCTTGGGTTGTATCCGCATAAAGAATACGCATGGCGATCGTCGCGTCGTCGATGCGGAAGGCGAGGGTCGCGCTTGGCGCTGGGGCGAGCGGGTTTTGGGGTGTGCCGGGGCGGGCGGGTTTGCCGTCGATCCAGATTCCGGCGTTCGCGGGTATGGTGAGTTGGGTGAGGAGGCAGGATAGTTCGCCGGGTTTGTGGCGGGTTTGCGGGCCGGGTGGCGCGTTGGAGAGGAGTTGCAGCACTTCGGCTTCGCGTTGCACGGTGGCGATGAAGGGGACGAG
>JAIRTK010000084.1 GCA_031254955.1 Opitutaceae bacterium | reverse complement strand
TGCGTTGGATTCGTTCGAGGTTTAACCGGTATGATTTGGGAACGAACCGGAGTCTGGCGACTTGGTGGACAAATATCAAGCATATTTAATGCCAATTTCATATAAACTGGCGGATGGGGAGCCTGCCCGCCTGCCCGGCGCCGTCCTTCAAGCCCAAACCCCGCGGCCCTTCCCCCCTCTCTCTTATCGTTCTCGTTCTTCGTTCTCGTTCTCTCTTCTTGCCTCGTTCCTCTTTATACCCTTTGCGAATGAAAATGTAGGGGCGTCGCTTGCGACGCCTGGCTTGATGCTGGTTAACCGTGCACCAGCAACGGGCTTCGCAAGCGAAGCCCCTACATGGTTCTGCTTCTAAAGGACAGTTTTGAAAAATTCGGTTTAATCGCGGAAGCGCGGAAGGGCGGAAACGCGGAATCTCGTGAAAAACAATCGTTACAAAATAATTCCGCGCCTTCCGTCCTTCCGCGCTTCCGCGATTAAACCGGATTTTTCAAAGTGCCCTAAAGATAAAGAGGAAAGAAGAAAGAGAATGAGAATGAGGTAAGAAGAAGGAGAAAGCGAATGGGGTAAGAAGAGAGAACGAGAACGAGAACGAGGAACGAGAACGATGAGGAAAAAGAGGAGGGAGCTTGAAAGAGGCAGGATGCGTGGCCCCGCTTTGGCGGGCGTTTTTTAAAACACCAGACAACGCCCCTCCTCCGTGCGCGGGAGGGAGGAGGGGAGGGGCGGGGCGGAGGGCGCGGGTCAGACCGCGGCGTCACCGCGCTCGTCGGTACGGATGCGGATTACCTCCTCGACCGGGAGCACGAAGATTTTCCCGTCGCCGATCTTGCCCGTCTTCGCGGACTTCAGGATCGCCTCCACCGCCTTCGCGAGCCTCTCGTCCACGACCACCACTTCGATTTTCACCTTGGGCAAAAAGTCCACGGTGTATTCGCTCCCGCGGTAGATCTCCGTGTGTCCTTTCTGCCGCCCGAAGCCTTTCACCTCGGTCACGGTCATGCCTTCGACGCCGATGTCGGTAAGCGCGACCTTCACCTCCTCCAGCTTGAAGGGCTTGATGATGGATAGGATGAGTTTCATGGGTTTGGCTCGTTGCGCGTGTGCGTGCGTTGGGGGGATTACTGTCGTGGAAAACGCCCGCGCGTCAATCCGCATAACCTTCCTCGCCGTGCTCGTTGATGTCGAGGCCCTGGCGTTCCACCTCGGCGCCCGGGCGCAGCCCGATCAACGCCTTGACCGCGCAGGCGATGAGGAGCGTGGCGGCCACGCTCCAGACCAGCACGATGCCGACGCTGGCGAGTTGCCTGAAGAACAGCGCCATGCCGCCTTCGGCGCCGTTGAGTTCCTTGACGGCGAGCAGGCCGGTCAAAAGGGTGCCGACCGTGCCGCCGACGGCGTGGACGCCGAAGGTGTCCAGGGCGTCGTCGTAACCGAGCCGCTTTTTGAGATAAACGACGGCGAAGAACGGAATCACCCCGGCGGCGATGCCGCAGAGCACCGCGCCGTTCGGGCTGACATAACCGGCGGCGGGCGTGATGACCACCAGCCCGGCGACGACGCCGGAGCAGAAGCCCAGCACGGAGGGCTGTTTCTTGAGGAGAAACTCAAGCAGCGCCCAGACGAAGCCGCCGATGGCGGCGGCGAGCGTCGTGGTCAGGAACGCGCTGCCCGCGAGGCCGTTGGCGGCGCCGGCGCTGCCCGCGTTGAAGCCATACCAACCCACCCACAGGATCGCCGTGCCAATCATGCAAAGCACCATGCTGTGCGGCGCCATTTTCTCTTTTCCATAACCGAGGCGCGGGCCGAGGATGATCGCCAGCACGAGCGCGGAGTAGCCGGAGGACATGTGGACGACCAGCCCGCCGGCGAAGTCAACCGCCCCGATGCCGGCGCCGATCCAGCCGCCGCCCCAGACCATGTGCGCGAAGGGGAAATACACCAGAAACAGCCAGCCGGTGATGAAGGCGAGGACCGCGGTGTATTTCATGCGCTCGGCGATGGCGCCGACGATGAGCGCGGGCGTGATGACCGCAAAGGTGTATTGAAACATCACGAAGACCGACTCGGGCACACCTTCGAGGTGCTTTGAGTAGGAGAGGTCGCTCCCCGACCCGCCAAAGATGCCCTTGAAGCAGACGGCGTCGAGATTGCCGATGAATTTGCCGTCGCCGCTGAACGACAGGCTGAACCCGACCGCCCACCAAAGCAGGGCGGACAGGCCGGCGATGCCGAGGCACTGCGCGAGGACGGACAGCACGTTTTTCCTGCGGACGAGGCCGCCGTAGAACAACGCCAGGCCGGGCAGCGTCATGAAGAGCACGAGCGCGGTGCTGGTGAGCATCCAGGCGGTATCGCCGGAGTTGATGGGCGGCGGCGCGGACGCCGCGCCTGCCCCGGCTTCCTGGGCGCGGAGGGGATCGAACAAGACCATCAATCCCAAAAGGGAGGCGAGCCGGAGAACCCGGCTCACTGACAAGGGCCAATGCTTCATAGGTGTTGTGAGTGTGTTTTGTGGTGCATGAAGCCGGCGTCCGCCGGCTAGAACCCAAACCACAAAGCAGGTCCCATGCCGGCCATGAAACGGGGGAAACAAAAGCGCGTGGAAACGGATGCGCGTGGAATGAAGGTGCGGGAAGCGCAGGCGCGAGGAATGCCTGTTTATTTTATTAACCGAGGTTACGCGTCGCCTCGGTCGTAGCGCAGCCTTGTAGCGCAGGTTTCCAAACCTGCTGACGGGCCGCAGGCCCGCCCGGAAGCAGACTTGGAAGTCTGCGCTACGTCAGCAGCGCGTAACCTCAGTTATTCTGTCGCATGGGAAACAATCTCTACCCGCTCCGCGCAACCTCATGCCTTTTCTCTGCTCAAAATGATACTAAGAGTGCTTGACAAAATTAAAATAGAGCATTTCAAATAAAGTTATAACCGCATGCAGAGAACCAGCCAAGGGCTTCTTGGGGAGAGACGGAAGCTCGAGGCTATCCGAAAAGTCGGAACAAGATATAAGAATATAGTACTAAGCATATATGTTTCTAACGGATGAACAGTGGAGTATAATCGAACCGCATTTGAAGATAGAGCGCAAAAGCGTATTCGGACGTCCGATGGCTGACACACGAAAAATCTTTGAGGCCTTGTTGTTCGTAGTGCACACTGGCATGCAGTGGGAGCACCTGCCCAGAAGCTTCCCGCCAAAGTCCACCGTGCATGATTATCTGAAACGCTGGTGCCAGCGAGACCGTTTTCGGCGTTTGCTCGCTGCCTTGATTAGGAGGCTTTTTGAGGATGGCCGAGTCGAACTTGATCAGGCCTTTATTGAGGCAACCTTCGCTCCGGCTAGAAGCGGCGGCAACGGTGTGGGGCTGACCCGCAAGGGCAAGGGGACAAAAATTCAGGTTGTTGTTGATGGCAGCGGGCTTGCGCTCGATGTGTCGAGTGCCGGCGCTGACACTGGAAAACCGCAGAGGGTACAGCAAACGCTTGATTTGTTTGATGAACAAACACAGCCGCCACGCCTGATTGGCGACAAAGCCTATGACTCTGATCTGCTTGATGAATTGCTCGCCGAGTTGGGCATTGAAAGGATCGCCCCTCATCGCAGAAACCGGTTGCCCGAAAACAGAACCCAGGATGGCCGTGCGCTGCGTCGTTACAAGCACCGCTGGATTGTAGAACGCACCCTATCGTGGCTCGGCTATCACCGCAGATTGCTGGTTCGATGGGAACGTCATGGCTCTTTGTTTATGGGATTTACTCTGCTTGGTTGCATGATGATCACACTTCACCGCTTCGCCTCTTGAATATCTCCTTATATAAAAAATCAACTTTTCGGATAGCCTCTATTAGGAAATGATATTACGCAGCACGTAGTGTCAGGCCGCTTGTATCACGGCCACGGATGGCCTGCGCGGCCTCCCCCACGCGTGTGGTCTGACGCGAGGTCAGGCCATAAAATTCGCCGCGCCGCATCACATCAGTTAACAAAGGAGAACTACAGCGACACCGGCACGCTTGCCCTGCGCGCTTGCACTGGCGCGCTTGCCTCGCCCCTCGCGCGCTTTGCCCCGGCGCACTTGCCTTCGCGCACTTATCCCGCGCGCTTGCTCCGACACGCCGGCACGCCGGGCGCAGGCGCGGCTTCGCGACCTTCGCTAGGCAAGCGGGTAGGTGATGGTTGCGGTGGTGCCGCCGCCTTGGCGGTCGGAGAGCGCGAGGTCGCCGCCCATGTTGCGCAGGGAGTGGCGCGCGATCGTCAAGCCCATGCCCACGCCGACGTGCTGCTTGGTGCTCACAAAGGGTTCGAACATGTGGGCGCGGATGCCTGGGGCGATGCCTCGCCCGCGATCCTCGATGAGGATTTCAATGAACTTGGCGCCGACGGCCCGGCGGGAGCGCAGCTCGATGGTCCGCCGGACGGAGGGGGCGTCGCCGTAGCTTTCCCATGCGTTGAGGAGCAGCGCGGAGAGGATGCGTTCGAAGGCTTCGATTTGCACGTGGACGATGAGTTCGCCGAGCGGATTCTCGATCAGCGGGGCGTCGGCGATGTGATGGTCGGACTGGAAGCGGGCGACGCCGACGGCAAGGAGTCTGCCAAGGGGCACCGCGGTGGTGGGGGGGCGGGTCTCGATGGCGAGCAGGTTGAGTTGCTTGATGACAGCGGCGATGCGTTTGATCGCGTTTTCGACGTTGGCCGCGTGGCTTTTGACCTGTTCGGGTTTCGCGGCTTGAATGCGGATCAGGTCGATGTAGCCGAGGACGACGGCGAGGAGGTTGTTGAGGTTGTGCGCGATGCCTTGGCTGACGGAGCCGATGGTGGCGGCGTGGCGGGATTCGGCGAGGCGTTGCTCAAGGTCGAGTTTCTCGCGGTTGATGGTGAGGACGCGGAGTTGCGTTTGCACGCGGGCGAGCATTTCGTCGAGATCGACGGGCTTGGTGATGTAATCGACGGCGCCGGTGGCCAGCCCTTCGAGTTTGCTTTCCTTGGTGCCGCGGGCGGTGACGAAGATGACGGGAATGGCGCGGGTGAGGGGATCGGCTTGCAGGTGCTGGCAGACATCGAAGCCGTCCATGTCGGGCATCATGATGTCGAGGAGGATGAGGTCGGGCGGATCGCGGCGGACAAGGTCGAGCGCATCCTGCCCGGACTCGGCGGTGAGGACGGCCATGCCCTCGCGCTCAAGTTTTCTTTGGAGAAGCTGGACGTTTACGGGCTGGTCATCGACCACGAGGATTTTTGCGGGCGGCATGAGGAAAAAAAGAAGCCGGACAGGCGGACAAACTCAACCCTGAACAACACCGGGTGGTGATTCAAACCGGAGTCCTGCGTTCGGTCTCTTTCCTCTTTCTCTTTCTGGTTTCTCGCTATTTTGAATGGCTGTTGCGGAAATTTTTTAACCACGGAGGCACGGAGGGCACGGAGGCCGGAGGGAGGCGTTTAATGAAAAGACTCACGCAGAGGCGCGGAGACGCAGAGGGTTTTTGATTAAAAGCTTCTCCGCGCCTCTGCGTCTCTGCGTGGGTTTTTCATTCAAACCCCTCCTTCTGGACTCCGTGCCCTCCAGGCCTCCGTGATTAAATCTCTCTTCTCAACCATCGAAAATAGCGGGGAACCATCTTTCTTCTTTCTCCCCCGACGGCACCGCACGGGGAGAAAGAAGAAAGATAAAGAGAAAGAGGAAAGAAGAAAGAGGAAGCGAAAGAGGGAGGGAAAGGGGAAAAGACTTGTTCGCTAACCTTGGCTTCCCGTGATGCAAAATCCAAAGTGCCTCATGCCCTTTCCGAATCCGTTTGGGAGTTGAGCGGCCCCTGTCCATTTGGAGGCATCCCGCCCCCTGCCGCTTCAGGCTTTCCGCCGCCTTTTGGCGCCGCGCACCGGGAAAACCACCGCCTCCTCGCTCTCGATTTCATCCAGCTTCTCAATGATCGCCTGCCGGATGAGCACCGACGCCTTGATTCCGTGGCGCGCGGCCAATGCCTCCAGCTTCTCACGCACGTCCGGGCTGAGCCTCACATTGATGCCATTGTTTAATCCCATGCCCGCACCGTAAGTCGAAAAAATTGAACCGCAAGTTACTTTCCTTCTTGCATAATTGAGCTACGATGCGCTACAAATGGCTCCAATCATGAATCCTCAATCCGGACGCCACGTCTGCAAAGTCCGCCTCGACGAGGCCACCCTGCGCCGCCTGAAACGCGCCGCCGCCTGTCGCGTCAGCGCCTCGCGCCTGGCCGCCGACGCCGTCGCCGCCCGCCTGCCGCGCTGGTCCCGCAAGCATCCCCGCCCCGCGCCCTGCCGTCCGTGACGGCCACGCCCGGCTTCGCAACACCCCCGCCCGGCCTTTTCCCGCCAGTCAACCAAAACCCAGTCCATGCCCATCATGACATCACCCAAACCCGCCCTCCGCGCAAACGCCGCCGTGCTGCTGGCCTTTGCCCTTGCCATCGCGTGCCTCGCGCACGCCCGCGCCGCCGTCACGGTGACGCTCGACCCGCAGGGAGGCGCGCTTGACGGCGCCGACGCCACGCTCACCGTGACGCCCGGCCAGCCCTACGGCGCGCTTCCCGTCCCCGTGAAACCCAAGTTCACCTTCCTCGGCTGGTGGACGCTGCTCGACGGCACCGGCGCGCTCGTCACCCCCAGCGCCACCGTCGCCACGGACGCCGGCGCGCAGACCCTCTACGCCAAATGGCAGGCCCACCCCGTCATCCAAACCGCGCCAGCCGCCGCCGCGCCGGTCCCGAGCGACATACCCGAGTTCCCGGGATCGGAAGGTGCAAGCCAGTCTCTCGGCGACGGAAGAACCCAGCATATATGGACGCATACTCTCATGACACCCCTGTCGTTTACGTCGGGTGCCTCTCTCTATTATAAAATGACAATTCCTCAGAATACGATTGGACTTTTAATACAATGCATGAACCATCAGGATTATTTATTAGGACGAGGGGGTTACGATATTTATTTAAAACGTGGAGAGCCGCCAACAACCTCTTTCTACGACCACAAGATCGCAAAATCCTTGTCGAGTTATAACAGAGGAACCGAGGATATGCCGGCTGGGGTGTGGTATATCATGTTTGTTCCAGATAACACTTTTACAGGATTTGCTCCAATAATTGGTTATTCAGTGATTACCGGCGGCTCCACCGGCGGTGGAGGCAACAATAATCTCCCCGCCTCCAGCGGCGGCGGGGGCGGCGGCGGGGCGCCGATGCTCCCCGCGCTGGCGCTCCTCGGCGCGGCGCTTGTGATGCGCGCGCGTTTTATAAACAGGAAAAAATAGGGAACTCCTGAAAATGAAGTGTTGGAGGCTGGCGCGGGAGCGCCGGTCCGTTTTCAAGACGACGGAATAAACAAAAAATCCTTTAAACAGGAGCCGGAGTCCCCGGCTTTTATTCAACAAAAACCAACCAGCAAAACCCGCATCCATGAAACTAAAAACCATGCTGGCCGCTTTGTTCGCGGCCCTTGTCTCCACCGGCGTTTCCGCCGATGTCACGCCCACCGGCTCCCTCGCCCTGCCCAAGTCGAATGGCATGAACCATTCCTTTTCACTCGGCGCCAACTACGAGCATGAGGACGACCCCGGCTACGGCGCGCTGGCCACTCTCGACCTGCGTTTCGCCCGCAACCATTCCCTCGGCATCACCACCGGCTATAATTTCCGTGACCAGGAATTTGGCTATAGCGGCATTTATGACATGACAATCAAATGGAAATGGGCGCCGCTTCATGTTTCATACAATTATCATTTCCTGTTTGGGGATCGTGATCGTTTCGAGGCCCATGCCGGCTCGATTGCCGGAATCGAATACTGCACCGCCACCGGCACCACGAGCGTGACCAATCCGTTGACGCACCAGTCGCAAAGTTACTCACCCAAATTTACGGGATGGTCATGGGTTGTGGGCGCCCGCGCGGGGTTCACCTGGCATTTCAGCAAACGGTTTTTTCTGGATGCCTCCGCGTGTTTCCGTCGCATTTCGGATTTGAGCAACAAAACGGAACTCAATGGCGCGACGTATTCGATTCAGCCCGAGGATGGAAATGCGAAAACCGTGACCGTCTCCATCGGTTGGAAGTTCTAACTGATGGGACGCGCCGCCGTCGTAGTGCAGGGTGTCATCGTAGCGCAGGATGTCAGGCTTCTCGCTTCGCTCGGGACTCAACCTGCCGAGCATGCAACGCTTGCGTAGAAGGAAGCAGACTTGGAAGTCTGCGCTACGAGTCTGCGCTACGACCGGGGCGGCGTTTAACATTAGTGAATAACTGACGTTGCGCGCGGCGTAGGGCCTGACCTTGCGTCAGGCCGCGTCCGCGTGGGCGTCCACGCTGGCAACTCTCCACGGCCTGACACAAGGTCAGGCCCTACGAAATCCTGCTGCGCGTAATATCAGTGAATAATCAGGAAATGCTCTAAATTACATTCGGGGGGAAATCTGTTCTTGATATTCCTTCGTGCATCCCGCATGTTTCGCGCGCAATCCAAATAAACCCATGAAAATTACGACTCCTTGCAATGCGCTTGTTCTTGCCTGCCTGTTTCTGGCGGGTTCCCTCGGCCTCGCGCGGGCCGCAGACGGCTCGATTGGCTATTTCGACACCGTGAAAAACGATCCCTTTCCCGAGACGGGAAAAGAGTATTATCTACGGCATAATATCATGTATGAACGCGATGCCTGGGACTCCACCAACTACTGGCGCGGCACGCTGGCGGCGGTGAACACAAAGGTGCGGCTCCTCGGTCTCGGCGGTCGCAAGCTGGTCGTTCAACTGGCCGATGAAGGCGTGATTATAAACGTGTCCGTCAGCCGGCACACCAAGCAGCCTCTAAACGAACTGGCCCGCGCCCTGCTTGCGCCCAAACCGGTGCCGGTCGAGAAATACAGCGCGGAAATGCAGGAGGCCATCAAGGCGGGCATGCCGAAAACCGGCATGACCAAGGAGCAGGTAGTCATCGCGCGCGGCTACCCGCCCGCGCACAAGACTCCGTCGCTGAAATCGTCGTCGTGGCTTTACTGGAACAGCAAGTTTGTGACGCACCGTTTCGCCTTCACCGACGATGTCCTCACCGCCGCGCGCGGCGTGGAGTGACACCGTTTCCTCCAAACCTGTTTGGAACTTTGATGTCTTCTGTCTTTGTATATGGGAGGGGAAGGACGGCTTCTGTGCCGTGCGTTCATTATGGAATCTCACGCGGCGGCGCGGCGGCGCGGAGATTTTTTGATTTATACCCTTTCCTAATTAAAATCACACTTTAGAGCCGAACTGAAGCGTTTGCCTGGTCGCGCATCCAGGCGTGAATCATGCCGGAGACGGACGCGCTGTCCTGGCGGAGGGCGGCGAGTTCGTCGAGGATGGCGTCCTCCAGCGAGCGCAGCGTGGCCCAGAGTCGGTTGCCGATGGCGTCCTTGATGCGCTCGCCCAGGCCTTCGACGGGTTGAGTTCCGGGCTGCAGGGTGGAAGGCCGGGCAAGCGCACGTTGGCGGGCACCAAGGCCTCGCCGTTGCGGGGGTGCAAGCCGGCGTTGTCCCAGATGACCAGATGCAGCGTCTTCGCGTCCAGTTCGCCAATCTGTCGGAGGAAGGCCGCGCTGATGGCCTTGTCCACCGTGGGCACGAAGAGGAACTCGCTGGCGTTGGCGCCGTCGATTTCCAGCGCCTCGTAAAGGTAGCCCCACTGGTAACACGTCGCCCAAGGCGCGTGCACGCGCACGCCTTTGAGCGCCCGACAGCGGCGGATGACCGGCAACAGGCCGTAGCGGTGCTCGTCGGCCACCCAGAGCCGCACGGGGCCGTCATGCCCGCGCGCCAGCTCCAGTAGTTCGGCGGCGAGGTTGTGTTTGAAGGCCCCGGCCTGGGCCGCGTCTTTTTTGGCGTGAGTTTTGCACGGCACTTTCAAAACCTCGCCGGCTTTTTTTTAGCCAATAATACACCGTCTTGAGCGCCAGCCTCACGCCGCGTCCGGCCAGCCAGGCCTGCGCGTCCACTCCGCGCTTGAA
>JAIRTK010000040.1 GCA_031254955.1 Opitutaceae bacterium | reverse complement strand
TTATTTATACGAGCGCACGCTCATTTTGACGGTTTCGTAGTTGAGGGGTTCGGTGTTGCGGAGGGGCGTTTTGTCGGGGCCTTGGTATTCCCAGGCGGCGACGTGCGCGAAGTTTATGTCGTCGCGTTTGCATTCGCCGTCGGGGTATTGGTGTTCTTCGCGGAAGTGGCCGCCGCAGCTTTCTTCGCGGGTGAGCGCGTCGCGGCACATTAGTTCGGCGAGTTCCATGTAGTCGGCCACGCGCGAGGCTTGTTCGAGGGATTGGTTGAGGGTGCCGGCCGAGCCGGGGACGCGGACGCCGGTCCAGTATGCTTCGCGGAGGCGGGGGATTTCGTGGAGGGCTTTTTCGAGGGTGGCTTTGGTGCGGGCCATGCCGCAGTTTTCCCACATGATGAGGCCGAGGCGTTTGTGGAAGTGGGAGACGGGTTCTTTGCCGTTGGCGGCGAGGAGGCGGTGGTTGAGGTCGCGGACGGTTTTTTCGGCGTCGGCAAATTCGGCGCGGTCGGTGGCGGGGCGGGAGTTGGGTTTCTGGGTGGCGAGGTAGTGGCCGATGGTGTAGGGGATGACGAAGTAGCCGTCGGCGAGGCCTTGCATGAGGGCGGAGGCGCCGAGGCGGTTCGCGCCGTGGTCGGAGAAGTTGGCTTCGCCGAGGACGAAGAGGCCGGGGAGGTTCGACATGAGGTTGTAGTCCACCCAGAGGCCGCCCATGGTGTAGTGGACGGCGGGGTAGATGCGCATGGGGGTTTTGTAGGCGTTTTCGTTGGTGATTTCGTGGTAGATGTCGAAGAGGTTGCCGTAGCGTTCGCGGACGACGTTTTCGCCGAGGCGCTGGATGGCGTCGGCGAAGTCGAGGTAAACGCCGCGTCCGCCTTCGCCGACGCCGCGGCCTTCGTCGCACATGCGTTTGGCGGCGCGGGAGGAGACGTCGCGGGGGGCGAGGTTGCCGAAGCTTGGGTAGATGCGTTCGAGGTAGTAGTCGCGGTCTTCTTCGGGGATGGTGGCGGGGATTTTGCCGCAGTCTTCGGCTTTTTTGGGCACCCAGATGCGTCCGTCGTTGCGGAGGGATTCGGACATGAGGGTGAGTTTGGATTGGTAGTCGCCGGAGACGGGGATGCAGGTGGGGTGGATTTGGGTGAAGCAGGGGTTGGCGAAGCAGGCGCCGCGTTTGTAGGCGCGCCAGATGGCGGTGGCGTTGGAGTTGCGGGCGTAGGTGGCGAGGTTGAAGACGTTGCCGTAGCCGCCGGTGGCGAGGATGACGGCGTCGGCGGCCCAGCGGCGGATTTCGCCGGTGTTGAGGTTGCGGGTGATGATGCCTTTGGCTTGGCCGTCAATGATGACGAGTTCGGACATTTCTTCGTTGGGGAAGATTTGCACGGCGCCTCGTCCGGCTTCTTTCATGAGCGCGGAGTAGGCGCCGAGGAGGAGTTGCTGGCCGGTCTGGCCGCGGGCGTAGAAGGTGCGGGAGACTTGCGCGCCGCCGAAGGAGCGGTTGGCGAGGAGGCCGCCGTATTCGCGGGCGAAGGGGACGCCTTGCGCGGCGCATTGGTCGATGATGTTGACCGAGACTTCGGCGAGGCGGTGGACGTTGGCTTCGCGGGAGCGGTAGTCGCCGCCTTTGATGGTGTCGTAGAAGAGGCGGTAGATGCTGTCGCCGTCGTTTTGGTAGTTTTTGGCGGCGTTGATGCCGCCTTGGGCGGCGATGGAGTGGGCGCGGCGGGGGCTGTCGTGGAAGATGAAGCATTTCACTTTGTAGCCGAGTTCGGCGAGGGTGGCCGCGGCGGAGGAGCCGGCCAGTCCCGCGCCGACGACGATGACTTCGTATTTGCGCTTGTTGGCGGGGTTGACGAGTTTGAGCGACTCGGATTTGAAGCTGCTCCATTTGGTGGCGAGGGGGCCGGAGGGAATCTTGGATTCGAGGTGGGCCATGGCGGGAAAAGGTGTTCGGGAAAGTGAGTTGAGTGGTGGGTGGGTGGCGGGTGCGGTGGGTGTTGGCCGGGGTTTATTTCGGGTCCGCGTGGGGGGCGTGGGTGTGTCCGGCGGGGCAGGCGCTTGGGGCGCGGGCGTGGCTGGCGGGGCAGCAGCCCGGGCCGGCGGCGGCGCAAATCTGCGCGGCCGTGGTGCCCGGCGCGGGTTTCACGAGGCCGGTGACGATGGCGCCGGGGATGGCGAGGTTGCCGAGGAAATACGCGAGGCAGAAGAGGGCGACGAGTTTTTGCAGGCAGCAGGACCAGCGGTGATTGCGCCAGCCGAGGGTCTGGAAGAGCGAGTCGATGCCGTGCAGGAGGTGCAGCGTGAGCAGGCCGACGGCCACGATGTAAAAGGCCGACACCCACGGGTTCATGAATCCGAGAAACACCATGCTGTAAACGTCGTGCACGTGCTGGCCCGCGGCGACGATGGGGAAGCCGAGCAGGTGGAAGCCTTCGTGCATCGTGTATTCGCCATAGTTTACGGCGAGTTGCGTCTTGAAAGTGGCAGGTTGCGCGACGCCGACGGTGAAGTGCAGGATGTGGTAAACGATAAACGCCAGCACCACGAGGCCGGTCAGGCGCATGTAGCGCGACGCGAAGGCGGCTTGGAGCCATTTGTGCACTCCGTATTTCTCGGGGCCGCGAGCGGCCCTGCTCTCAATCAGCAGCGTAAGCCCGGCCCAGGCGTGGACGGCCACGCATAGGAGCAAAAACGCCCGGACGCCCCAAAGCGCCGGCCCGAGCGACTGGAGGAAGTGCGCGTAGCCGTTGATCTTGTCCGGATGGGAGAAGATTTGCAAATTGCCGACCAAGTGGCCCGCTACGAAGCCCACCAGCACGAGGCCGGTCAGGGCCATGAGAAATTTTCGGCCGATGGAGGATGTGAACAAGTTGACGATGGATTTCATCGCAGGGTGGTTGTGATGTCTGGTGTGGAGGGAAAAACAAATGCCAAGTGCGACAAATGCCAAGTGCGGCGGATAAACCGCGACGGATAAACGCGCACTCTGCGTTCGTAAACGTTGCCGCCTGCCCAAGTAAAGGGCATCGTTTTGAGAATAACAGGAGAAGGGGCATTAGTAGGCAAACTTAAATCTCACAGAAGATTAGAAACGCGATAAAGAGAAGGCGTCTCAATTTCAGCGGGTGTGCTGGTGTGAGAGTGGGAGGATTCGGCGTGGACGGCGTGCGGGGCGGAGGTTTGGAATTTCATGAGGAAAGCGGAGCGTGGTTGCGGAGGCCTCGGAGAGGCCTCCCTACCGGCGCTCCCGCGCCAAACTGCCAAAAGGCTCTAAAGGTAGGGCGGTGTCGATGCGGACGGCTCGGAGAGCCGTCTCTGTCTTTTGGTTGCCTCCGCGTAATACCCATTCCCAATGAAAATCACTCTTTTGTAGGGGCGTCGTTTGCGATGCCCGGCTTGTTAACCGTGCTCCTGCAAAGGGCGTGCTCCAGCAACGGGCTTCGCAAGCGAAGCCCCTACATGGCTCTGCTTCTATAGGGGACTTTTCACTGGGAATGGGTATGAGTGGCACGGGCGGGTCACCCGTGCCACTCATACTGGCGGCGCTTCGCGTTGTCCACGGGCAGGACGCTTGGGGCATGTGAACTGGCGGCGCTTCGCATCGTCCATGGGTGGGGCGTCTGTGCCGCGTGTACCGGCGGTGCTTCGCGTGCATGGGCGGGGCGCTTGGGGCGTGTGAGGCGGTTAGCGGCCGTGGCAGTTTTTGAATTTTTTGCCGCTGCCACAGGGGCAGGGGCTGTTGCGGCCCACTTTGGGCATTTCGCGGCGCACGGTCACTTTCGGGAGCTTGATTTCCTCTTCGGGGATGCCGCCCGAGGGCGCGGCGGCGGAGCCGCCGCTGGTGATGGTGGTCTTCACTTGCGCGGTGGCGCGGCGGACGGCGGCGGCGGCGGTGTCCGCGTTGTCGGGGCCGACGGTTTTCGCGTTGCGGCTGAGGAGCGTGAGCATGTTTTCGAAGGCTTGCAGGTTGCTGGCGCTGCGGAACAGGCCGGTGCAGATTTGCAGGCGCACGTTGTTCATCAGTTCTTCGAAATATTTGTAGGCTTCGCCTTTGTATTCGACGAGGGGGTCTTTCTGGCCGTAGCTGCGCAGGCCGACGGCTTGGCGGAGGTTTTCCATCTCGGTGAGGTGTTCCTGCCAGTGCTGGTCGATGGCGTTGATGATGACGTAGCGTTCGAGCGAGCCGAGCGCTTCGGGGAGTTCGACCGATTCTTTCACTTCGTAGGCTTTTTGGACGCGGTCCACGATGAGGCGGATGATGGGTTCGGGGTCGCGGTCGTTGATGGCGGGGGCGCGGTCGTTGGCGTTGGCGGTGGCGGCGGGGGAGCCGGTGGTGGTGGCGGAAGCGGTGGCGGGGATGGCGTCGCCGGCAGGGGTGGTGGTGGTGGGTGTTTTCGGTGTCTTCGCGGGGGCGTTGGTGAGTTCGGAGGCTTTCAGGGCGATGGGGAAGTGGGCGTTGACCCAGCCGGTGAGGCTTTCGATGGAGGCTTGCGTGGTGCCGATTTTTTCGCCGAAGCCGGCGGTGGCGACGCGGTTGGCGATTTCTTCTTCGACTTGTTCGAAGATGATGTCTTTGGGGCGGTCGGCGTGGATGGCGGCGTTGCGGATGCCGTAGATGACTTCGCGCTGTTTGTTGAGGACGTCGTCGTATTGGAGGAGGCGTTTGCGGGCGGAGTAGTTTTGTTGTTCGACTTTTTTTTGCGCGCTTTCGATGGAGCGGTTGAGCCAGGGGTGCTGGAGTTCTTCGCCTTCTTTCATGGTGCCTTCCATGAGGCGGGAGGCGAGGTTGCCTTGGAGGAAGAGGCGCATGAGGTCGTCTTCGAGGGAGAGGAAGAATTTGGTGAGGCCGGGGTCGCCTTGGCGGGAGCAGCGGCCGCGGAGTTGGCGGTCGATGCGGCGGGATTGGTGGCGTTCGGTGCCGATGACGTAGAGGCCGCCGGTTTCCTGGGTGGTGGGGGTGAGTTGGAGGTCGGCGGCGTCTTCGCTGTCGGAGTCGTAGGTTTTGGTTTCGCCGGTTTTGGGTTCGGTGAGGGTGTAGCGGAGGATTTTTTGTTTCGTTTTTTCGGGGTCGGGGTGGGGGGCGGGGGCGACGGTGTAGCGGGTGCCTTCGCCGAGTTTGATGTCGGTGCCGCGTCCGGCCATGTTGGTGGCGATGGTGACGGAGCCGCGCTGGCCGGCGCGGGCCACGATGTCGGCTTCTTGTTGGTGGAATTTGGCGTTGAGGACGGTGTGGACGATGCCGGCGCGTTTGAGGAGGCGGGAGAGGACTTCGGAGGATTCGACGGAGGCGGTGCCGACGAGGACGGGTTGGCCGCGGCGGTGGGCGGATTCGATTTCGCGGACGACGGCGTTGAATTTGTCGCGGCGGGTTTTGAAGATGGAGTCGTTTTGGTCGATGCGGATGCAGGGGCGGTTGGTGGGGATGACTTGCACGCCGAGGCGGTAGATGTCGTTGAATTCGGTGGCTTCGGTTTCCGCGGTGCCGGTCATGCCGGCGAGTTTTTCATACATGCGGAAGTAGTTTTGGATGGTGATGGTGGCGTAGGTGCGGGTTTCGCGTTCGATGGCGACGTTTTCCTTGGCTTCGATGGCTTGGTGGAGGCCGTCGGACCAGCGGCGGCCGGGCATGACGCGTCCGGTGTTTTCATCGACGATCATGACTTTGCCTTCCTGCACGACGTATTCGATGTCTTTTTCGTAGAGGGAGTAGGCGCGGAGGAGTTGGGAGATGGAGTGGATTTCTTCGGAGATGAGGGCGTAGTCGTCTTGGGCTTTGCGTTTGATGTCTTCGCGTTGTTCGGGGGTGTAGCGTTCGTCTTTTTCGAGTTCGGAGAATTGGGTGGCGAGGTCGGGGAGGACGAAGGCGTCGGGGTTGTCGGGGCGGAGTCTGGTGCGGCCGATTTCGGTGAGGTCGGCTTGGTGTTGGCGTTCGTCGATGACGTAGAGGAGTTGTTCTTTGAGGCGGAAGAGTTGTTCTTTTTGGAAGTCGCTGTGCATCTCGGTCTCGGTTTTGTCGAGGAGTTTGCGCCAGCCGGGGTTTTCGAGGAGGCGGAGGAGTTGTTTGTTGGTGGGGCCGCCGAGTTTGACTTGGAGCATTTTCATCGCGGCTTGCTGGCGGGTTTCGGCGTTGGCGGCGAGGGCGGGGGCGGATTCGAGGAGGTCGCGGGCTTCGGAGACGAGGCGGTTGCAGAGGCGGGTTTGTTCGTTGACGAGGCGTTCGATGCCGGGTTTGAGGCGGGTGAAGGGTTGTTCGCGTTCGATGGGGGCGGGGCCGGAGATGATGAGGGGGGTGCGGGCTTCGTCGACGAGGATGGAGTCGATTTCGTCCACGATGCAGAACCAGTGTTCGCGTTGGACTTGGTCTTCTTTGCGGGTGGCCATGCCGTTGTCGCGGAGGTAGTCGAAGCCGAATTCGGAGGCGGTGCCGTAGGTGATGTCGCAGGCGTATTGGACGCGGCGGAGGTCGTTGGGCATTTGTTGTTGTATGCAGCCTACGGATACGCCGAGGAAGTTGTAGAGGTGGCCCATCCATTCGGAGTCGCGGCGGGCGAGGTAGTCGTTGACGGTGACGAGTTGGGCGTTGCGGCCGTTGAGGGAGTTGAGGTAGAGGGGGAGGGTGGAGACGAGGGTTTTGCCTTCGCCGGTGGCCATTTCGGCGATTTTGCCTTGGTGGATGGCGATGCCGCCGACGAGTTGCACGTCGAAGTGGACCATGTTCCACTCAAGTTCGTGTTCGCAGACGATGACTTTGGTGCCGACGAGGCGGCGGGCGGCGTTTTTGACCGTGGCGAAGGCTTCGGGGAGAATGGCGTCGAGGGTCTCGCCGGCTTTCAGGCGGGCGCGGAACTCGTCGGTTTTGGCGCGGAGTTGTTCGTCGGTGAGCGTTTGGTAGGTGGCTTCGATCTCGTTGATGCGCGCGACGATGGGGCGCGCCTTTTCGAGGAACTTGCGATAGTGACGACCGGAGAATTTCTTGAGCAGCCAGGAGATCATGGGGAAATGTGGAATGCGGAATGTGGAATGCGAAGTTTGGAATGCGGAGTTTGGAGTTTGGAATGCGGAGTGGAGTTTGGAGTTTGAAATTTGAAATGGGTTGAGCACGGAGGCGCGGGAGGCGCGGAGGGATGCGATGGGATGCGGACGGATGCGGATGAATGCGGAGGGATGCGATGGGAAAATGAAAAGGGGGCGAGTGTGCAGGAGGCGGGCGGGGTTTGGCAAATGGCAAAATGGAGGCGTCCGCGTCAGCGGGGGAGGGAAGAGGGCGGGAAGGGGTGGTGGTGTGAGGGTGAGGGGTGAGGGCGGGGGGCGGCTCGGGTTTGCGAACAAAAAACCGGGGCCATCGAGGCCCCGGTTTTCAAAATCAGTCCTGACGGACTGAACGGGTTCAGTAGTTTTCGCGGTTCTCACGGTCGCCGCGCCAGCCGCCGCCACCGCCGCGACGGTCGCCGCCGCGGAAACCTCCGCGGCCACCGCCGCCGCCGCCGCCGCCAAAGGAACGGCCACCGCCTTCTTCCTTCGGACGAGCTTCGTTGACGGTGAGGGCACGGCCGCCGAGATCGACGCCGTTCATTTTTTCAGCCGCGAGCTTGGCTTCCTCGGGCGTGCCCATGGTCACAAACGCGAAGCCGCGGGGGCGTCCGGTCATGCGATCCATGGCGACATAAACATCGGTCACGGCACCGAACTGCTCGAAAGCGGCGCGGAGCTCTTCCTCAGTCGTTTTGAACGACATGTTGCCGACGTATAGTTTTGAATTACCTGTCATGTTCTGAATTCGTAGAGGAAGCGCGGTTGCCAGTCCGTTCCCGACCATCGGGTTTCGAAATCATCACTCGAACACTGCGCTCTCCTGACGACTCACCAGTTGCTGTCACCTGTCGTTCTCTAACGAGTCCGCGGAGACCATACACTTGCGGCATAAAGGCAAGGTGAATTTCGCGAGTTCTTGAAAATGCACGCGGGCGACAAGAGCGCCTGCCGTGCAAGATATTTTTAACATGTTGTCAAACATGATAGTTACGCAATTCATCGCGAAGAGATGGTCATGCCATGTCTGGCGGCGGGCGCACTCCGCGCATAATCGCCGTGGCCGTCGCAAACGCGTTTTTTGCCGGGCGATTTCCTCGGCTCGAATTGCGCGCGCGAGTCCATGACGAACACAAGAGAGCTGCCAAAAATTCATTTTTCCCATCCCTCTACGGGTGCGCTTCAACCCGAGGCCACGCCCTCATTCCCATTTCCTCTTCCTCTTCCTCTTTCCTCTTTCCTCGTTCTCGTTCTCGTTCTCTTTCTCTTTCCTCTTTCTTCTTTTTCCCTCCAGGCGGTGTCGCCGGAGGATAAAGATAAAGATAAGGAGAAAGATAAAGATGGTTCTTCGCCAGTTTGATACCCTTTCCTAATGAAAATCACACAATGGAAGCCGTTAAGGGTAGGGCGAGGCGTCCCGCCGAGCCGTGGTAACCGCTCGCGGGCCGGCGGGGCGCCGCGCCCAACCCGGAGGGGGGTTTTAATTGGCAAAGGGGTTAGGTTGGCGGGTT
>JAIRTK010000011.1 GCA_031254955.1 Opitutaceae bacterium | reverse complement strand
GGCACTGCGCGATGCGCGCGCGGAACCGGGGCGCGCGGGTTTCGGACACCGGTCAGGATTTTTTCTTCTTTTCCTTTTTCTTCGGCGGAGGCGGCGGCATCGATGACTCGCCTTTTTCGATTTTGAGCAATTCGACCTCGAAGACGAGCGTGGCACGTCGCGGGATTTTCGGCGGGTCGCCGCGGGTGCCGTAAGCCAGCTCAAAGGGGATGATGAAGCGGCGTTTTTCGCCGGTTTTCATGAGTTGCAGCCCTTCCTCCCATCCTTCGATGACATTGCCGCGGCCAAGCCGGAAGGTGAATGCGCGCTCTGGATCGGTGGTTTGGTCGAAGATCGTGCCGTCAAGCAACATGCCTTTGTAGAGCACGCTCACGCGGTCGCCGGGTTTGGGCGAGTCGCCGGCGCCTTCCGCGAGCACCTCGGTGCGCAGACTCGTGCCGGTGGCCTTGGCGTTGGGCCAGGTTTTTTCCACGTAAGCCAGGTCCTCGGGCGACAGTTTTTCGCGCTGAGCCTGCAAGGAGAGGGGCAGGACAAGCGCGGCGAGCAGAAGCGTGAATGGAAGCGGGAAAAGGCGCATGACACCGGATGATTGTCCACACCGCCGCCGTCATGCAATCACACTTTTCGCGGAGTGAAGGCTTGGGGGTGCGATTCAACGAGAGGCGCTATGTCCTGGGTAATACCCATTCCCAATGAACATCACTTTTTTGTAGGGGCGTCGCTTGCGACGCCCGGCTTGACAACCGCGCTCCAGCAAAGGCCGTGCACCAGCAACGGCTGTGCTCCAGCAACGGGATTCGAAAGCGAAGCCCCTACATGGCTCTGCTTCTAAAGGGTCCTGTTCACTGGGAAATAGTATTATTCAAAGCACCGCGATTCGCCGGGGTGGTTTTCCCTGCTTTTGGGCTGGCGGCGATGGCGTTTTGGACGGCGGGCGCTTTGTGTGTGTTTGAATGCGCGGTGGAATTAGCCGAACAGGTTCGCTTCGATGGCTTGGCAGAGGTAGTGATAGACGGGAAGGTGCAGCTCTTGGATGAGGTAGGTTTCGTCGGCGGGGACGTTGATGCAGATGTCGGCGAGCCGGCGGAGCACGCCGCCGGTGCGGCCGGTGAGGGCGATGACGGGGAGTTGGCGCGCACGGGCGACCTCGGCGGCGGCGCAGACGTTTTTGGCGTTGCCCGAGGTCGAGATGCCGATGAGCACGTCGCCGGGGCGTCCGAGCGCGTTGACGAGTTGCGCGTAGATGAGGAGCGGGTCCACGTCGTTGGTGAACGCGGTGCCGAGCGCGGGGAAATTGGCGAGCGGGATGGCGGGCAGGCCGCGCTGGAGCTTATCGGCGAGTTCGGGCTGGAGGCCTTCGCGTTCGGCGGGGAGGAGCGGGCGGCGGGACATGAAGCCTTTGAGGAGTTCGCCGGAGATGTGGTCGCAGTCGGCGGCGCTGCCGCCGTTGCCGCAGAGGAGGAGTTTGCCGCCGGCGCGGTAGCAGGCGAGGAGCGCGTCGCGGGCTTGCAGGATTTGCGCGCGGCTGGCTTCAAGCACGGGGCGGCGGGAAAACAGGTCGTCGAGATAGTGTTGTTCGGTCATCGGGTGGTTTTGGTTTTTTATCGTTTTTGTTCTCTCTGCTCGTTTCCGTTCTCGTTCTTTTACTCTTACTCGTTCTCGTTCTCGTTCTCGAAGCGTTAAGAAAACAGGAGAGAGAACGAGAACGAGTAAGAGAACGAGAACGATAAAAGGCAAGGCGCGGGGGAGCGGGGGGCGTCAGGCGGGTTTGGCGAGGTAATTTACCATGTAGTCGCGGATGGCGGTCTCCAGGCAGCATTCGGGATGAGAGAAAGAGGAAAGATAAAGAATAAAGAGGAAAGAAATGGATGGGGTGAACGAGTAAGGGAATGAGGGTGATGGAAGGCAAGGCGCGGGGGGCGTCAGGCGGGTTTGACGAGGTAATTTACCACGTAGTCGCGGACGGCGGCCTCCAGGGTGAGGGCTTCGCGGGTGTAGCCGGCGGCGCGGGCTTTGGCGGTGTCGGATTTGGTGTAGTATTGGTATTTTTCGCGGATGGGTTCCGGCATGTCGATGTATTCGATGAGCGGCTCGCGTCCGAGCGCGGCGAAGACGGCGCGGGCGAGGTCGTTCCAGGAGCGCGCGCGGCCGGTGCCGGCGTTGAAGAGGCCGGAGACTTCCGGGTGGTCGTGATAGTAGAGCGTCTGCGCGACGGCGTCTTTTACGTAAACGAAATCGCGGAGTTGCTCGCCGTCTTTGTAGTCGGGGCGGTGGGAGCGGAAGAGTCGCACCTTGCCGGTCTCGACGATTTGGGTGACGGCTTTGTTGATGACGGAGCGCATGTCGCCTTTGTGGTCTTCGCCGGGGCCGAAGACGTTGAAGTATTTGACGCCGGCGATGGCGCGCAGGTGGCCGCGGCGGAGCGCCCAGAGGTCGAACAGGTGCTTGGAGTAGCCATACATGTTGAGGGGGCGGAGCAGCGGTGTGACGGTGTCGGAGTCGTCGTAGCCGTGCTCGCCCGCGCCGTAGGTGGCGGCGCTGGAGGCGTAGATGAAGCGCGCGCCGTTTTTCAGCGACCATTCGCAGAGTTCGCGCGTGGTGCGGTAGTTGTTGTCCAGGAGGTAGTCGGCGTCGGTCTCGGTGGTGGCGCTGCATGCGCCGAGGTGGAAGATGGTGGCGATGGGCGGGAGGGTGTTGGCGCGCACGCGGCGGCGGAAGTCGTCGATGCTCCACGCGTCTTCGAAGGCGAGGCCGAGGAGGTTGCGCCATTTTTCGTCGTGGCCGAGTTTGTCCACGATGTAGATGTTGTCTTCGCCGCGCTGGTTGAGCGCCTCGACGAGGTTGCGTCCGATAAAGCCGGCTCCGCCGGTGACGATGATGGATGAGGGCAGGGTGAGTGGTGAGTAGTGAGTAGTGAGTAGTGAGTAGCGAGTAGCGGGTGGTGAGTAGCGAGTAGTGAGTAGCGGGTAGTGGGTAGGCGGTGGTGGTGGTAGGGGGCGACAGTGGTGGTGGTGGCGGTGCGACGACGGTGATGGTGGTGGTGGACGGTAACGGTGGCTGCGACGGGGGCTGTGGCGGGGGTCGGATTTGAGGCGACTTAAAGCGACTCAAGTCGATTTAAGTCGATTTAAGTCATTAGGGGGCGGCAGGGGCGGCGGGGCGGGGGGCGGCTGCTGCGACGACGATGACGATGGCGGGGGCTGTGGTGGTGGCGGCGGGTTATTTTCCGTAGGCTTCGGTGACTTTTTTGATGATGTTGGTGGTGGAGCGGCCTTCGACCATTCTGGCGAGGACGACTTTGCCGCCGCGGGCCTCGACGATGTCGCGGCCACTGACGTAGTGCGCCCAGTCTTCGCCTTTCACGAGCACGTCGGGGAGGATGTGCGCGATGAGTTCCTTGGGTTCGTCCTCGTCGAAGATGACCACGTAGTCCACGCACTTGAGGCCGGCGAGCAGGGTGGCGCGTTCTTGTTCGGGGACGATGGGGCGTTTGTCGCCTTTGTAGCGTTTGACGGAGGCGTCGGAGTTGAGGCCGACGACGAGGCAGTCGCCTTGGCGGCGGGCGAAGGTCATGTAGGTGAGGTGGCCGAGGTGGAGGATGTCGAAGGCGCCGTTGGTGAAGACGACTTTCTTGCCGGCGGCGCGGAGCGCGGCCATCTCGGTTTTCATTTGGTCGCGGGTGAGGATGCGGGACTGGTAATCGAACGGTGCTGGCATGGTGGGTGGTGGTGGATGTGGTGGGTGTGGCGGGTGGTGGTGGCGGCGGGTGCGGGTGTGGCGGGTGTGGGGCGGTGGGTGTGGTGTGGTGGGTGTGGTGTGGTTGTTATGTTTTCGATTTAATTCGATTTAAGTCGATTCAAGTCGAATGAAAACGAGGGGCGGCGGCGATGCGGGCGGGGGTTATCCGATGCGGGCGGGGGGTATTTTGAGCAGCGAGAGGAGGGCGTCGAGTTGGGAATAGTCGGGCACGACGAGGTGGGCGCCGGCGCGGATGACGCGGGCGCGTTTTTCGGGCGCGAGGCCGAAGCGCTGGACTTCGTTGCCGGCGATGCCGACGGTGAGGCCGCCGCGTTTGCGGGTCTCGCGGATTTCCACGGGGCCGTCGCCGAAGGTGACGATGTGGGCGGCGTTGTCCGGGCCGATTTCGCCGAGGATGCGCTCCAGCACCATGCGCTTGGCGTCGTGGGTCATGTCTTGGTTCGCGCCGTAGATGCGGTCGTCGAAGAGGTGCGCGTAGCCGAGCGCCCGGGCTTCGAGGATGACATCCTGCTCGTCGGTGCCGCTGGCGAGGAAGAGGCGCACGCCGGCGGCGTGGAGGCGGTGGAGGAGCGCGACGGCGTTTTTCATGGTGAAGTCGGTCACGTCGAGTTCGCCGCGGGCGAGTTGCTGTTTGCGTTCGCGGACCAGCTCCATGAGGGCGTCGTTGTAGATGCGTTTGTAGCCGGGGGCGTCGAGAATGTCGGCCTCGGGGACGAAGCCCGCCTCGCGCACCATGAGCGAGAGTCCGTGCATCTGCTGGAGGGTCTGGATGCCGGTGGTCTTGTCGATGAACTCCCGGCTTTGCCGGACGACGCGCTCGTAGGCGGCGCTGTCGGCGGTCTTGTAGGCGGGGCCGAGGATGGCGCGAATCATCATAGGCTCCATGACTTTTTCCCAGCCTTGGCGGAGCGTGGAGAGGGTGCCGTCGTGGTCGAAGATGGCGAAGCGGAGGTCGAACTCGGCGGGGAGCGGCCCGGCGAGTTCGATGGCGGTGCCGGGCGCGAACACGGCGCGGCGGATGTCGTCGGCCAGCTCGGGTTGGTAAACGTAGTCGGCGTGTCCGCCGATGGCGAGGATCTCGGCGGGCGTGGCGGTGCCGGTCTGGTGGAGTTTCTGCACGGTGACGCCGGCCACGAAGTTGCCAAAGGCGGCGGCCTCGGCGGGCGCGGCGCCGATGGAGAGGCAGGCGGCGATGCCGGACACCATGCTGTCGCCCGCGCCGACGGAATCGGTTTTTTTGATGATGTGCAGGCCGGGAATTTCGTGCGCGCCGGCGGCATCGACGACCACGCAGCCGTGTTTGCCGCGCGTGACGAAGACGGTTTTTTTCCATTGCGCAAAAAGGCGCGAGGCGCACTCGATGGCGTCGTGGCGCGGGATGGAATCGCGGGGGCCGTGGGCCAAGCCGCAAAGGCGGGCGGCCTCGTGGTCGTTGAGCTTGCGCAGGCCGGTCGTGTAGGCGTCGGCGAGGCGGCTGCCGCGGCAGTCGATGAGCGCGGTGACGCGCGGGTGCGCGGCGAGGAGGCGGTTCAGCCCGGCCTGAAACGCGGCGGAGTGCAGGCTGTTTTCAAATTGCTGGTTGACGATGAGCACGTCGAGCGCGGGCAGCGCTTTTTCGAGCGCGGCGAGGAGCGCGGCGGTGGTGGCGTCGTCGATTTCGTTGAACACGCCGAAGTCCATGCGGTGGCCTTCGTCGCGGTTGATGATGGGTTTCAGGTAGGAGTGGGTCTGCCAGCCGTCTTTTTGCGTGATCATGCCGGCGGTGTCGGCGCCGAGCGATTCGAGGAGGCGCAGAAGCTCCAGGCCGAGCAGGTCGCCGCCGACGACGCCGAATGCGCTGATGGAGCCGACGCCGATGGCGTGGAGGTTGCAGGCGACGTTGCCCGCGCCGCCGAGGGTGTGGCGCTGTTCGCGCACGGGATGCGTGGCGATGCCGGTTTCGAGCGACGGCTCGGAGCGGGCCATGTCGATGATGTAGTAACTGTCGATGCAAAAATCGCCGACGACACCGACGCGGGCGCGGGTGATGGCTTGGAGGAGTTCGCGGAGGCGGGAGGCGTTCATGATGGAAAGGCGGAATGCGAAATGCGGATTCTGGAAATGCGGAATGCGGATTTTGGAATGCGGAATGAATGAAGCGGAGACGGAAGGCCGGCGGGAAATCGAAGCACGGAATGAAACGGGCGCCGGATGCGAGCCGTGATGAGGGGAGCCGCGCGACGGGGCGAACAAATGTGTTGGCATTTGGAAGAAAGATGTCATGACAACTTTTCGCCGCGGCGCTCCGGCAGGCGCCGGCGCGCCGCGCGTCCGGGGTTCCGATTCCAATACGGCCTCCCTCCCCCGCACTCCGCCCCAGGCAATCCGCGCCTCGCACTCCACCTTCCACAATCCACCTTCCACCTTCCACAATCCGCACTCCACATTCTCCATCCTGCATTCTACCTTCCGCAATCCGCATTCCGCACTCCTCATTCCCCATGTCCCTTCCCAAACATGCCGTCATTTTCCAGTCCCTGCATCAGGCGATCAAGCGGGGGGATTTCAAGGTGGGCGCGCGCCTGCCGAGCGAGCAGGCGCTGGCGCGCCGCTACAAGGCGTCGCGTCCGACGGTCGCGCAGGCGTTGCGGGAGTTGCAGCGGCTGGAGCTGGTGGAGCGGCATCGCGGGGCGGGGTCGTTCGTGCGGCACGCGCCGCTGGCCAAGGGCACGCTCGGGTTGCTGGCCGACGGGCTTGGCGCGACGGAAATGGCCGGGCCGATCTCGGCGGAAATCGCGCGGGCGGCGCGCGCGGCGGGCTGGGATGTGTTGATGGGCGCGGCGGTGGCGGACCGGTCGCCGGATGCCATCGCGCGCGAGTGGGCGGAGCGCGGCGTGGCGGGCGTGTTTTTTGCGCCGGTCGAGCATCATCCGGTGCGCGCGGCGGTGAATCGCGCGGTGGTCGAGCGGCTGCGTCATCGCGGGCTGGCGGTGGTGCTGCTCGATCGCGATATCCGCGAGTTTCCCGAGCGAAGCGACGAGGACCTGGTGGCGATCGACGATTTCTTCGCGGGTTTCGAGCTGGCGGCGCATGTGCTGGAGCGCGGCTGCACGCGGCTGGCGTTCATCGCGCGTCCGGCGTTTCCCGAGACGACGGATTTGCGCGTGGCGGGGGCGCGCGCGGCGGTGGAGCGCGCGACGAAGGCGCGGCTGGATTTTGTGGTGTGCGAGCCGGGCGAACGCGCGCGCATCGAGGTGCTGCTGAAGCGGGTGAAGCCCGATGCCATCATCGCCTCGAACGACGCGACCGCGGCGCGCCTGCTGCAAACGCTGCGCGAACTCGGACGCGACGTGCCGCGCGACATCAAGGCCGCCGGTTTCGACGACGTGCGCTACGCGAGCCTGCTCTCGCCGCCGCTCACGACCATGCGCCAGCCTTGCGAGGCGCTCGGCGCGGCGGCGGTGGAGACGATGTTCGGACGCCTGCGCCAGCCGCGCATGCCGGCGCGCCGGGTGCTGCTGCGCGCGGAGCTGGTCGTGCGGGACTCGACGGGGGGAAAATAATACCCTTTGCAGACAACAATCATCCTTCAGGCAGGGCGAGGCGTCCCGCCGAGCCGTGTGAACCGCTCGCGGCTCGGCGGAACGCCTCGCCCTACCTTTAACGGCTTCCTTAGTGGGATTTTCATTCGCAAAGGATATAATACCACTTCCCACCCAGTTTCACCCTTTACACCAATCCTTTTAACCACGGATTGCACGGATAAAACGGATTGCACGGATGTTTAATTCATTGAAAAATAATGGTTTTATTTGTATTATCCGTTAAAATCCGTGCAATTCGTGGTTGGCTTGGATGGTGTTTCTTAAGAAGGTTTTTGATTGAGAAAGGGTATCATACCGTTTCCCAGTGAACATGACACTTTAGAAGCAGGGTCATGTAGGGGCTTCGCTTGCGAAGCCCGTTGCTGGTGCACGGTTATCAAGCCGGGCGTCGCAAGCGACGCCCCTACAAAAGTGTGATTTTCATTCGCAAATAGTATAATACCATTTTCTAATGAAAATCACACAATGGAAGCCGTTAAAGGTAG
>JAIRTK010000496.1 GCA_031254955.1 Opitutaceae bacterium | reverse complement strand
AGGCGGCGGCGGCAGAGGCGGTGGTGATGACAGCGGTGGCGGCGGTGAAGGCGGTGGTGGTGGAGATGTCGGCGGCGGTGGCGGCGGCGATGGCGGCGGCTGTGGTGTTGGCGGTGGTGGCGGCGGTGGTGGTGGTGGTGGCGGTGGCATCGAGCGGCCAGAGGAGGGCGTGGCCGGCGGCGCGGTTGGCGAGGAGGGCGTGGTGGTTGCTGGAGCCGAAGTCGCTGAGGGTGAAGTCCGGCTCTTTCATCAACAGCTCGGGCGGGCCGAGGGGCGCGGCGGCGTTGGCGGGGTTGAAGGGGTGGCGGGCGAGGCCGGTGGCACGGGTGGCGACGAGGAGGGCGGCGCCGTCGGGCGTGAAGAGGGCGGAGGTTTCGGTGTCGCCGCCGGGTTGCAGCGCGGCGGCGAGGCGGTGGCGTCGGAGGTCCCAGAGGTTGATGGCGCGGCGCGTGGAGGAGACGAGCCAGCGTTCGTCGGGCGAGAAATCGACGCTGGCGGTGACGACGGCGTTGTGGCTGCGGCCCGGCGGGGTGAGGGCGAGGCTGATGCCGTCGTCCGTGGCGATTTCGAAGACGGTGGCGTTGACTTGAAAATTGGTCGAGACGAGGTGTTTGCCGTCGCGCGAGAAGCGGAGCACGGGTTCGTGGCCGAGGTCGGGATGGGAGACGAGTTTTTTGCCGGAGGCGGGATCCCAGAGGATGATGTTTTTTTCCTGCGAGGTGGAGGCGAGGATGCGGCCGTCGGGCGAAAACGCGAGGTGGGTGACGCGGTTGCGGTGTTCGTCGAGGATGCGATGGCGTTCGCCGGTCGCGGTGTTCCAGATGTAGATGAGCGCGTCGGTGCAGCCGACGGCGAGGAGCGTGCCGTCGGGGTTCCATTCGAGGCAGAAGACTTCGGCGGGGTGTTCGAGGGTGTGGCGTTTTTCGCCGGTGAGGGTGTCGCGGATTTCGACCGTGCCGGCGCCGCGGTCGGCGCAGGCGAGGCGGTGGCCGGTGTCGTCGAGGGCGAGGGCGTAGGCGCTGAATTTGTCGGGGAAGCGGGCGAGTTCGCGTCCGGTGGCGGTGTCGTGGATGGTGTAGCCGCCTTCGGAGAGTTCGATGGCGGCGAGTTTGCCGTCGCGGGAGAAGGCGCAGCCGAACCAGAAGCGGACGCTTTGGTAGGGGCGTTTTTTGGGGGGCGTTTGCCTGAGTTCGAAAGCCATGCGGAGTGCGCGGGTGTCCCAGACGCGGATGGGGCCGTCGTAGTGGCGGGAGGCGACGTAGCGGCCGTCGGCGGAAAAGGGCGAGAGGGAGAGGATGTTTTTCCCGGTGCCGGGGAAGGAGGCGATTTCGGCGTGGTCGGAAAAGCGGCGGAGGGAGAGCGCGTGGTCTTTTTGCACGCAGACGATGTAGCGTTCGAGCGCGGGGTCGAAGGCGACGGGGAGGTTGGGGGATTCGCGCACTTGGAAGGTGCGCGCGACGCGCAGGTCGGTGAGGGTGAGGAGCGCGGCGGCTTCGTCGCGCAGGTCGCCGGTGGTGCGCATGGCGGCGGCTTGGCGGAGGGCGTCGAGGCCGTCGAAACGCTGGCCGGACTGGCCGGTCTGGCGTCCGAGGCGCGCCTGCATGAGGAGCGAGTCGTAGAGGCGGTCTTGCGCGGCTTGCTCGGCGTGGAGGGCGCGGTCGCGTTGCGCGGCGATGGTGATGGCGGCGATGGTGCTGCCGGTGCCGATGGCGGCAAGGAGCACGGCGATGCCCGCGGCGAGGCCGGCGATGACGGGCTGGCGGCGGCAGAAGCGCCAGATTTGCCCGGCCACGCCGGGCGGGCGGGCGAGCACGGGACGGCCGGCGAGGTAGTTGTCGAGGTCGGCGGCGAGGTCGGCGGCGCCGGCGTAGCGGTTGTCCGGGAAGGGGGCGAGGCATTTCATGCACACGGCGGAGAGGTCGCGGTTGAGCGCGGGGGCGAGCGTGTGCGGCGCGGGCGGGGTGCCTTGGGCGATTTGGCGGAGGATTTCGAGGGGGTTGGAGCCGGTCGCGGGCGGGCGGGCCGTGAGCAATTCGTAGAGGATGGCGCCGAGGCCGTAGATGTCCACGGCGGTGGTGATTTCGACGGGGCCGCCGCGCGCCAGTTCGGGCGCGAGGTAGGCGGGCGTGCCGAGGGCGCGCGTGGCGGTGGCGGCGGGGGCGTTTCCGTCGATGATTTTTGCGATGCCGAAATCGGCGACGTAAGGCTCGCCGGTCGCGTCGAGGAGGATGGTGCCGGGCTTGAGATCGCGGTGGATGACGCCGCGCCGGTGCGCGTGGAACACGGCGCGGGCGAGTTTGGCGACGAGCGCGGCGACGGCGCGCGGGTCGCCGGCATGGTCGCGGGCTTTGCCGGCGAGCGAGCCGCGTTCGGCGAATTTCATGCTGAAATACGGGATGCCGTCGCAATGGCCGACTTCGTAAACGGGCATGATGTTGGGGTGGTCGAGGGAGGCGACGGCGCGGACTTCCGACTCGAAGCGGCTCATCATCTCGGGGGTCTGGAGATGCAGGAGGTGCATCATCTTGAGCGCGACGACGCGGCCCGAGGCGTATTCGCGTGCCCGATACACGATGCCCATGCCGCCGCGCCCGATTTCCGCTTCGAGCGAGAAGCGTCCGAAGTTGCCCGGCTCGCCGGTGGCCGGGCTGGCGAAGGGGCGGAGCGCGGCGGCGCCGGCGGCGACAGCGGTATTTTCGGCGTCGTCGCCGGCGGCGAATGCGGCGTCGAGCAGGCACAGGGGGCAGACCGATGGCGCGCCGTCAGCGGCGGGCGGCAGAGGAGTGCGGCAGCGCGGGCAGAGGTTGTCGGAGGCGGGTTTCAGGGGAATGCGGGTTTGTTTTTAAGGGGAAGGGAACGAAGGGAAACGGATAATGCGTTTTTATATTATGATTTCTTGGTGTTCCTCGTTTCCTTTGGGTCAAAACAATAGTTTGGTTTTTATAAACGCGAAGGGCGTGAAGGAGGAATGAAAGTCGTTCGGTTCTTCGCATCCTTTGCCGCCGCATTCCAAAAAGGCGCCAGTTATCATCTGTTTGAGTGAAAAAAGGTATCAGCGAACAAGTCAGGTTAACCCGACTTCGTTTATTCGAGGGATTTCGAGGTGATTTATATTCATTTCCAAGTAGTTGTGTGAAAAAGTCGAGTCTGCACGGACCTACAAGGGAGGTGGAGGGAAAAGGAGGGAGAGGATAACGGATGTGTGGAGGGGGTTGGGAAGGCAGAAGCAATCCGAGTTTGTCGAGCAGCAAGGGGATTTCGTTGTCGGGGTCGCTGTGGCGGGTGAGGAGCAGTTCCGTGCCGGTGGTGACGGGGAGGTGATCGTCGAGCATTTGCATTTGACAGAGTTTTTCGAGGACGGAGGACGACGCTGGACATCAGTCCGGTGGGGAGGGGGGGCGCGCAGGCGTTGATGCAGCGTCACGGACAGGCAGTAGGCCAGGAAGGCGATGAACGGGTGTGCCTCGATGCATCCGGGCAACGGATGCGGCCTTCCCGGCGCTGCGGCGTCGCATCTCGCGCATTTACCCGTGTCGGTGCTCACGCCACTCTGAGCCGGGCGCGGGCAACCGGTAAATCGTCAGTCCTTGCAGGATTTTTTCCAGTCGATGCCTTTCCAAGTCCGGCCCGGCCGCTCACGGGAAAAGCCGTCCAGTCCGAGTTGTTTCCACAGGTTGTCGGCCAGCCGGCAACCGCCCCACCGCCGCGGTTGGCGCACGCGCAACCCGCTCAACCTCACAGGCAGCCGGCCCGCCTCCTCCTCGTCCACGCTGCGTTCGGACGCAAACAGTCTCAACTGCCGGCTGATCCCCTGTCTCTCGTCGAAAACTTTCAGCGCAACGCATCTTCCCACGAGCGGCGTTGTCCGTCTGCGATTTCCCCAAGGTGTTACGAGCCACACTGGCGTCGTAAGAAGAGCCGTGTTTGTGCCGGAGTGCCGTCGTAGAGGTCGGCGGGATTATGATGTGAGTGAGGCAACAATGAGTGCCGCCAGTGCCGTCGTATTTTTTGTAAAATGTCCCTGTCGGAAAGGAGCGTGCGCCGTCAGTGCCGTTGGTTTGCGGGCGTGCCGCTGGTTCGGTGCTCGACAACGGCGCGGCCTATGGTGGTAGGTTTGCGCCCTGAAACCTGCCACCATGCGCTTTGTGAGCGATGCCGCCGCCCTGGACGCCGAGCTTTTTCACCCTGAAAAGGCAACGCTGCCCGCATTGCGGGAAGTTTGAGGGCCTTAACCGGCACCGGCACAGCCGTCTTACCGACAAGGGCTTTGGTGTTCACTGCGAGCGGCTTGTGCGCGGACAGCGCGTGTATTGTTCCAATCGCAACCGTCGTGGCGGATGCGGGCGAACCTTCGCCATTTGCCTCGCCGAGGCTCTGCCGCGTCACGGCGTGGATGCGGCGGCGCTCTCGCGGCTGTTGGCCGCCCTGCTTGCCGGACAATCGCTGAAGGCCGCCGCCGAGGCCGTGCGCACGCCCTTTGCCCTGGAAACGTTTTATCATCTGTGCGCGCGGATGCGCAGGCGGCTGGATGCGCTGCGCGTTTTGCTCTGTCGCGACACCGCTCCGCCGGCTTGCGTGTCCGCCGATGCGTTTCCGCAAACCCTCGCGCACCTGCGCGCCACCTTTCTCGCCGCCAATCCCGGCGCGGATATGTCCGGCATGTGCGCGTGGTTCCAAATGCGTTTCCAGCGGCCGTTTTTGGGCTGAAAACACCCGCCGCGCACGGCGGCCGCGCCGGGTCTGTCCCCTTGTTCCTGCCCGCCGCCGCCGCGCTGGAACAGGGAGCAAATCCGCGCCGCCCGCATGCTCGCAATCGCCCCGTTGCTGGAAAGACGCGGATTGCATCTGATGGAGACCGGCGCGGGCAATCACCTCGTGCGCGAACATCCCGGCCTGATTATAAAGGACAGCTACTGGCGCTGGCCCGAACACGGCATGTCCGCAACACGATTGACCTGTGCATGCAAGTGCTGCGCCTGAGCTTCAACGACGCCATGCTCGCGCTCTCGCAATCAAACGTTGAACACGAAAGGCGCGCCGGGCCAAATGCATCGTAATACCCGCATCAGAACGGCACACCGGGCCGCCGTCGTCGCACGCACAAGCATCTAATACGACCACGGCGGCCCGCTTGCATCGCAACCTAACAGGGCAACGCCTCAAAAATGATGGCCGAAAACAAGCGCCGGACTGCCAATCCGGTCACATTTATGATGTGAGCGCGGCAATTTGGCGACAAATGCGGATGCCAAATCGGCAACCGGTTCGACAAATGGTAAAAACCCTACGACCTCACTTCGGCAAAATCTCGGATGTCAATTCGGCTCGTAACA
>JAIRTK010000470.1 GCA_031254955.1 Opitutaceae bacterium | reverse complement strand
GTGTGGCCCGTGCTCCTCGGGCTGATCGGGCTTGCCGCCGCCATGCTCGTCTCGCTCGGCGCGTTTGCCCGCGAAGCGTTTGACCGCCGCCGCGGGCGGCGCGCCCTGCTGGAGCACGACCACGCGGCGCTCAACCGCGCCGCCGCCGACTCCCACAAAGACATCGAACTTATCATGGAAGCCGTGCTCCAGTCCTCCGACCGCCGCCGCTGGCGTTCGCTCGGACGCCTGCGCCTCGCGGTGCGTGTCGGCCCCGCGCTCGGCCTCATGGGCACGCTCATCCCGATGGCCCACGCGCTCCAAGGCCTCGCCGACGGCAATCTCCCGGCGCTCGCCGGCAACATGGTCACGGCGTTCGCCGCCACGGTCATCGGCCTGGGCATCAGCGTCACCGCCTACCTCGTCGCCGCCGCGCGCGAAAGCTGGGTGCGCGCCGACAGCGAAGCGCTCGCCTTCCACGCCGAGCACCTGCTCCGCGAAATCCACTCCGCCGCCGAACGCCGCGCCGCCGGCGCAACGAAAGGAGCGTTCCTCTGATGCGCTTTGTCCGCCGCACCCGTCATGCCGCCCACGGCCCCGCTCCCGGCGAGGACGAAGACCCGCTCGCCGGCATCGCCAATCTCTTCGACGTGAGCGTCGCCTTCATCGTCGCGCTGCTCATCGCGCTATTCGCGCTGTTTTCCGCCGGCACCTTCCTCGACAAAAACTCCGAGGTCACGCTCGTGAAGACCACCGCCGCCGGCGAGACCGAAATCATCACGAAAAAAGGCGCGGAAATCAAAGTGCGAAAAATCACCGACAAAAACCTCTCCGGCCAAGGCACGCGCCTCGGCACCGCCTACCGCCTCGCCAACGGCCAAGTCGTTTACGTGCCCGACGAAAACGCCCCCTCCCCCGCCACGCCATCTCCCACCCATGCTCCCAATGAATAAAACCAACCGCCATCCCGCACCGTCCGCAGCCGCCTCGTCCGCAGCCGCATCGTTCGCAGCCGCATCGTTCGCAGCCGCGGCGCTCGCCGCCCTGTGCTGCCTTTCCCCCCTCGCGCCCGCCGCGCCCGCAACCACCGCCCGCGGCGCCCCCAAAGGCGACGAAATCATCAAGCTCGACGCCATCAACGTCACCGCCATGCGCGAAGCGAAGCGTTTCTACGAAACGCCCGCCTCCGTCGTCACCCTTGACCCCGGCGCCATCAAAGCCACCGGCGGCGAAAGCGCCTACGAAATCGTGCGCTTCGCCGACGGCATCGTCATCGACTCGATGGGTCCCGCCGGCCAGTCCTACGGCGCCATGTTCTCCAAAACCATCCTCCGCGGCTCGGCGCGCGGCACCCTCGTCCTCATCGACGGCATGCCCGCCAACATCAACGGCTACTACAACATGGAGGACATCCCCGTGCAGTCCATCAAACGCGTCGAAATCCTGAAAGGCGCCTCCTCCACCCTCTACGGCAGCGAAGCCATCGGCGGCGTCATCAACATCACCACCCGCAACAACCCCGGCAACACCGCCACCCTCTCCCTCGGCGCCAACGATTACCAAAACTACAGCTTCTCCCTCGGCTCCGACTGGACCATCAAAGGCGCCGAAGGCGGCGTCAGCCTCACCGGCATCTACCAAAACCTCGGCGAAATCACCCGCATGAACTCCGCCGCCTCCAACGGCCAGGCCCTCGGCTACGGCGGCGGCATCAAACGCCTCGGACGCGTGGACCTCCGCCAAGGCCGCTGGCACCTCTCCTACCAGCACAGCGAAAACCAATACGACTTCCAGCAATACGAAAACGCCTACGCCAACGACTGGACGCGCATCACCCAAATCTCCTCCTACGACGACGCCAAGGACTACGCCCGCCTCTCCGGACGCGGCGCCAACTGGTCGGCCAACTTTTATTACAACCACCAAAAACGCGATTACCAAACCCACAGAAACCTCCTCGCCACCCCAAACAAAAGCGCCGATATCGGCTACAACGCCCTCAGCTTCGGCGGCGACCTGCAATACACCTGGAAACCCGCCTGGGCCGACTTCCTCTTCGGCCTCACCCTCTACCGCGAATCCTACGAACAATGGAGCAAACTAAACGGCGCGGTGACCGCCGACGTGGGCCGCAACGACTACTCCCTCTTCGCCCGCGCCTCGAAAACCCTCCTCGACGACTGGACCCTGTCCCTCAGCCTCCGCGAATCCTACAACACCGGCGACGGCAGCGACGCCTTCACCCCCCAAATCCAACTCCTCAAAAAATTCCCCCGCCGCCTCAGCGCCTACGCCAACGCCGGCCGCATCTTCAACCTCCCCACGCTCAAACAACTCTACGACACCACCACCAGCCAAGTCTACACCAACAACCCCGACCTCGCCCCCGAGAAAGGCTGGAACTACGAAACCGGCGTGAAATGGGAAGGCGAAAACACCCTCCTCGGCCTCGCCCTGTTCCACATGGACCTGGACCACATCACCTACAAACAAGTCGGCTCTCCCTCCATCTCCAAGCCCTTCACCGTGCCCTTCAAAAACACCGGCATCGAACTGACCGCCACGCAAAGACTCGGACAAAACTTCAAAATCGAAGCCGGCGCCTCCTACTCCACCCCCAAAGACAGGACGCTCGACAACAGCAACAACCTCTCCGCCTGGCGCCCCCTCTACGGCAAAATCCAGGCCAACCTCCGCGTCCGCTACGAAACCGCCGCCTGCTTCGCCTCCTTCAACATCTCCTACCTCGGCAAACGCCCCTATTATGAAGCCGTCCGCTCCGCCCGCCCGGACCTCATCCCCACGACCCTGAAAGTCGGCGCCAACCTCGGCAAACACCGAAACGTCCAAGCCGCGCTCGTGCTCGACAACGTTTTCAACCGCCGCGACATCACCAGCCACGGCGATGTCACCTCGGCGCCGCGCAACGACTACTTCTGCCTCCCGCGCAACCTGAAAGCCACCGTCTCCGTTTCCTTCTGATGCACGCCCCGCGCGCAACACCCCCATTCCCCCCCCCAGTCGCAGCCATGCTCCCCCCAGCCACAGCCATGCCCCCCAGTCGCAGCCATGCCTACATTGGCGGATGTATTCGCGTGGCGGCGGAAGGTCGCAGCCATCCCTCCCCCAGTCGCAGCCATGCCCCCGCCGCGCCAGCGACTGGGACCGCCGGCATCCTGCCGGCAGACGGCGCAACGCGCCGCCCTCGTTCCTTGTCGTCCAAACCTGCCGGCAGGATGCCGGCGCTCCCAGTAAAGGCCACCGCCGCCAACCGCCACCGCCAACCCTCCACCGCCGCCCGCCGCCCCGCCGCCGCCGCCGTTTCACGCCAGCGTTTTCAGCAACGGCGCGAGACCGTTCCAAGGCAGGGCGGTGCCGCGCGCGTGCACCACGCCGTCCGGGAACTGGGCGAGAAATCCGCGCGGGTCGCCGAGCGCGTGCTCCCGCCGGTCGGGGTCCTCAAGCGAGACATAGGGCCGTCTGCCGGCGGCGAGCCGCGCCAGCGTGGTTTTGCCCGATTGTCGCGGCCCGGTGAGCGCCACGATGGGGAATTGCTTCAACTGGCGTTTCAGCACCGGCAGAATCTGGCGGGGAATCATCGGCGGGGAAATGGCGCTGGCCGGACAAATTGTAAAGCGCGTTTTACGATTTGTCCGGGCTGGCCGCGCGCCGCCGCCCCCTCTTTTCCCTCCTTCCCATGAATCATCCCGCTGACCGCATTTCATTGCCCCTCGTTTTCCTCGCGACGCTTGCGTGCCTCGCCGCCGCCGCCGCACCCGCCGCCGCATCGCCCCTCATTACGCATTCCCAAATCCAAAATCCATCCGGCGCCATCTGCATCCTCTCCGGCGACACGCATTCGCCCGCCGCCGCCGGTGCGGTGCGCGAACTGCTCGCCAGCCCCGACTTCGCCGGCATCCAACTCTCCGTCGTGCCCGACCTCGGCGCGACCGAGGCCGACCTCGCCCGCATCGCCGCCGCCGACATCGTCATCGCCTACGCGCGCGGACGCGACCGCATCGCCGCCATCGCCGGTGAACTCGCCGCCGTCACCGCGCGCGGCGGCGCCGTCTATGTCGTCGGCCCGTCGATTCAGGACGATTTCGACGGACTCAAACTCACGCGCGACCGGGAAATCTCCGCCTACTTCGCCGCCGGCGGGCGCGCCAACATGATCCAGATGATTCGCGCCGCCGCCGCGCGCAAACTCGCGCCCGGCATCATCGTCGAGCCGCCCGTCCCGATTCCCGATTACGGCTACTACGACGTGGCGCGCGCCCGCGTCGTCACCGACTACGACGAATACCGCCGCGCCTACCTCATGGAACGCGGCCCGCCCGCCAACCAGCCAGCGAACGAACTGTCCGCGCTCCCCACCACCACCTCCTCCTCCGCCGCCGCCGACCCCGCGCGCGCCTCGCGCCCCTGGGTCGGCCTCATGCTCCCGCGCTCCTACGTCGAGTCCGGCGCCACCGCCACCATCGAAGCCGTCGCCGCCGCGCTCGAACAACGCGGCCTCAACGTCCTCGCCGGCTTTTCCGCCTCCGACAACAAACCCCTCCGCGCGCTCTTCCTCGACGCCGGCGGCGCCCCGCGCGTCGAAGCCCTCGCCAGCCTCACGCTCAAGATGGGCTTCTCGCCGCAAAAAGTCGGCCCCGCGCTCGCCGAAATCGGCGCGCCCGTCCTCAACGGCATCTCGCTCGGCTCGCAAAGCCGCGACGACTGGGAGGCCTCGCCCGCCGGCATCGCCGTGCCCGAACGCTGGTGGCAGCTCAGCGGCCCCGAGCTTGCCGGCGCCGTCGCGCCCACGGTCATCGCCGCGAAAGAGCGCGTCGAGGACGCCGCCATCGGCTCCGCCTACGTCGTCCACGCGCCCATCGCCGAACGTGTCGGCCAGTTCGCCGAACGCGTCGCGCGCTGGGTGCGCCTGCGCCGCGCCGCCCCCGCCGACCGGCGCGTGGCCGTCATCTATTACAACTACACGCCGGGCAAGGCCGGCATCGGCGCGTCCTACCTCAACGTCCTGCCGCAATCACTCTGGCACATCCTCGCGCGCCTCCGCGCCGACGGCTACGACACCGCCGGCGCGCCCGCCGCGCCCGCCGCCCTCTTCGACGACATCCTCGCCTTCGGCGCCAACGCCCGCCCCGACGACGCCGACGACATGGAACGCCTCGTGCGCGGCGGACGCGCCGTGCTCTGGCCCGTGGCCGAATACAGAAAACTGTTCGACCGCCTCCCCGAAAAACTCCGCGCCCCCGTCCTGAAAAAATGGGGCGAACCCGAGACGAGCCGGACAATGGTCTGGCGCGACGGCGCGGGCGCGCCGTTCTTCGTTTTTCCGACGCACCGCTGGGGCAACATCGTCTTCGCGCCGCAACCCGTGCGCGGCTGGGGCGAGGACCCGACCGCCTCCTATCACGACCTCCAGCTCCCCGCGCACCACCAATACCTCGCCTTCTACCTCTGGCTGCAAACACGCTTCGACGCCGACGCCATCGTGCACGTCGGACGCCACGCCACGCACGAATGGATGCCCGGCAAGGAAGCCGGCTTCACGCCCGCCGATCCCGGCGAAGCCCTCGTCGCCGCGATTCCCCAACTCTACCTCTACATCGTGGACGGCATCGGCGAAGGCTTGCAGGCCAAACGTCGCGGCATGGCGACCATCATCACGCACATGACGCCGCCCCTCGACCGCGCCAGCCTCAGCCCGGAGCTGCGCGAGTTGAAAGGCCGCATCAACGACTACCGCGTCGCCCTTGAAAAAGGCTCCATCGCCAGCGGAGACACGCTCCGCGAAATCGTCGCCAACGCCCGAAAAATGGGCCTCCTCCTCGACCTCGGCATCACGCCCGCGACGGACGGCCCGCCGCTCACGCACGAACAAATCGACGAAATCGAGGAGCACATCGCCGGCATCGGCGACCGCCTCACGCCCTTCGGCCTGCACACCTTCGGCGTCTCGCCCGGCGAAAACGCCCGCCGCTCCACCGCCGAGGCAATCCTCGAAGCCGAGACCGGCGTCGCCGCCACGCCCCCGTCCGAAGTTTCGCACCCGCGCAAAAACACCGCCGCCACTAGGGAACGCGGGCGACCCGCCCGCCCGCCCGCAAACGAGCCGCCCGCGCTCCCTACCCCCGCCGCCGACCGCGCCCGACGCCTTGCCGACCTCATGGCCCGCATCGAGGCGTCCGGCCCCGCCGAACTCGACGCGCTCTCCACCGGCCTCTCCGGGCGCTACATCGCCGCCGGCCCCGGCAACGACCCCGTGCGCCAGCCCGATTCGCTGCCCACCGGGAAAAACTTCTACGGCTTCGACCCCACGCGCCTGCCCACGCGCGCCAGTTACGAAACCGGCGCGCGCCTCGCCGCCGAACTGCTGGAAAACCACCGCGCCAGACACGACGGCGAATACCCCGACCGCCTCACCTTCAACCTCTGGAGCGGCGAAACCAACCGCCACGAAGGCGTCATGGAAGCGCAAATCTTCGCGCTCCTCGGCGTGCGCCCCGTGTGGAACCGCTACGGACGCGTCGAATCCGTCGAACTCATCCCGCGCGAAAAACTCGGACGCCCCCGCGTCGATGTCACCATCGCGCCATCCGGCCTGTATCGCGACGCGTTCCCCGTGCTCATGCACCTCATCGACGAAGCCGTCACGCTCGCCAAAAAATCCCCCGAACCCGACAACCCCATCGCCCGCAACACCGCCGCCGCCCGCGCCGAACTCATCGCCCGCGGCGTCCCCGCCGCCGAGGCGGAACGCCTCGCCACCGTGCGCCTCTTCACCGTCCCCGTCGGCGCTTACGGCGCGGGCATCGAAAAAATCATCACCGACGACAAAGGCTGGAACGACGAATCGCAGGTCGCCGACGTGTTCATGCACCGCATGGCGCACCTCTTCGGCCAAGGCTTCTGGGGCGAGCCTCCCGCCGCCGCCGCGCAAGACCCGGAACTGGCGAAACACGTTTTCCGCCTCGCGCTCAAAGGCTCCAAAGGCGTCATCCACAGCCGCTCCGGCGCGGTCTACGCCTCGCTCGACATCGACGACTTCTACCAATACCTCGGCGGCGCCGCCCTGGCCATCCGCCAGCTTGACGGCCAAACGCCCGACGTGCTCGTCACCGACATGAGCAACCCGCGCGCCGCCGAGACCGTCACGCTCGAACGCTTCATGGGCAAAGAACTCCGCGCCCGCTACCTCAACCCCAAATGGGTGGACGCCATGCTCGACGAAGGCTACGCCGGCGCCCGCTTCATCATGCGCATGACCGACAACCTCTGGGGCTGGCAAGTCACCGTGCCCGAGGCCGTCGGCAACGAAAAATGGCAGGAACTGTTCGAGGTGTATGTGCGGGACAAATACGACCTCGACGTGCGCGCCCGCTTCGAGACCGCCGGCAACCTCCGCGCCTACCGTTCGATGGTGGACCGCATGCTCGTCGCCGTGGACAAAGGCTACTGGACCGCCGCCCCCGAGACCGTCGCCGAACTCCGCGCCGCCTCCGCGAAAGCCGCGCAACAAATCGCCGCCGAGGAGAAAGCCGAAATGGAAACCCTCCGCGCCCGCGCCCCCCTCCCCGAGTTCGCCCCCGCACCCGCCGCACCCGCACCCACCGCCGCCGCACCCACCGCGCCGCCCGCCACTACAACAACCCCCGCCACCGCACCCGCACCCACACCCGCCACCGCACCCACACCCGCGCTCCCCGCACCCGTCCCCGCGCCCGCACCCGATGCGCCCGCCGCCGCACCCGCCGCGCCCGCACCCGCCGCCGCACCGCCGGACGCGACCCGGCAGGTCGAAGGCAAGGCACTGGAAGAAGTCCCCCCGCCGCGCCCGCCCGCCGCCGCAGCCCCCATTCCCATGCGAGTCACCCTCGGCATCGCCGCCGCCCTCGCCCTCGTCGCCCTCGGCTGGTTCCGCCAAGCCCGCCGCCCGTAACCGCGCTCGTAACCACACCCATAACCGCCGCCCATAACCGCCACCCGTAGGCGCTTCGCCTGCGAAGCCCGCCCCCGCTCCGCCCGCTCCATCCCATTCCCCGCCCAAATGAAAACCAAACCCTCCGAAACCGCGCCAGCGACTGGGACCGCCGGCTTCCAGCCGGCAGACGACGCGCAGCGTCGCCGGATCGAGTGCCACGAGCGCCCCGCCCGTAGACAGCCCCTCCCAAGTCGCAACCATGCCCCCGCCGCGTCATGGCGATGCCGCCGCCACCCATGAACCCGCCCGCCATCATCCTCCTCACCCACGCCGAGACCGACCTCCTCGCGCTCGACCGCGCCCGTGCGCGCCTGCCCTCCAACTTTCCCGCCATCGCCGGCCATTCCCTCAACCCCATCCAGAAAGAAGACGACCTAACCGCGCTGCTCGCCCCCGCGCTTTTGTCCCGTTCCGTTCTCATCGCCCGCATCCACGGCAAACTCTCCGGCGTCCCCGGCCTGGCCGGACTCGCCCGCGCCGCGCGCCGGCCCGCTTCCTCCTTCCGGCTCATCGCCATCAGCGGCGTCGAGGACGCCGACCCCGCGCTCGCCGACGCCTCCACCTGCGCGCCCGCCGTCGCCGCCACCCTCGCCGCCTACCTCATGGCCGGCGGCGTGGCCAACATGGCCAACGCGCTCCGCTATGTCGCGCACCATTGCCTCGGCGCCGCGCCTGACTTCGCCCCGCCCGCCGCGATGCCCGCGCACGGCCTCTACCATCCCGACCTGCTCGTCACCACGCGCGACGAGTGGCAGGCGCACCGCGATGCCGCCCGCCCGCTCGCGCTGGTCGTTTTCTACCGGGCGCACGTCCTCGCCGGAAACCTCGATTTCGTGGACGGCATCATCCGCGCCCTCGACGCCCGCGCCCTCGACGCCATCGCTGTATTCACCACATCACTACGCGACTGCGACGACACCGGAACGCCCGCCGCGCTCGCCCTCCCCGGCGCGCCCCCCGACATCATCATCAACACCGTCAGCTATCCCCTCACCCGGCCCGACGCCGGCGACAACGAAGATGCAAGCGGCGTCCCGCCGCTTGCCGCGAACGGCAAGATGCCGCTTCCACCCACCCCCGCCGCCGGCGCCGCCGCGCCCCTCATTCCGCATTCCCGAAATCCCTTTGTCCGCCTCGACGCCCCCGTCCTCCAAGCCATCGCCTGCGGCGCCCCGCGCGACGCATGGGCCGCCTCCGCGCGCGGCCTCAGCCCGACCGAGACCGCCGTCAACATCGCCCTCCCCGAATTTGACGGACGCATCATCACCGTGCCCGTTTCCTTCAAGGAAAACCACCGCTACGTCCCCGACCGCGAACGCATCGCGCGCATCGCCGGCCTCGCCGCCCGGCTCGTCGCGCTCCGCCGCAAACCCGCGCGCGAAAAACGCCTCGCCATCATCCTCACCAACAACGCCGGCAAGGCCCAGAAAATCGGCGGCGCCGTCGGCCTCGACACCCCCGCCTCGCTTCTCCGCCTGCTCGACGCGCTCCGCGCAAATGGCTACGCCATCCCGCCCCTCGAAACCCCCCACGCCGCCGCCACCGCCCCCACCGACACCAGCGCCTCCACCGCCGCCAGCGCCTCCGCCGACGCCCCCACCCCCGCCCCAGTCGGCGCCCCCCTCTCCTCTCTCGACTTAACTCGATTTAAATCGAATTGCGCCGCCACCGCCACCGCCCCCACCGACGCCACCGCCCCCACCGACACCCCAGCCCCCGCCTCCCCCTCCGCCGCCCTCTTC
>JAIRTK010000447.1 GCA_031254955.1 Opitutaceae bacterium | reverse complement strand
CGACGGAGGCCTCGGAGAGGCCTCCCTACCGGCGCTCCCGCGCCAAGGAGCGTTTCCTATGCTACAGAATACTACCCTTTCTCACTCAAAACAGAACCCTGAGGCGCGGCACTCCATAAAGGCACTCTAATACCATTTCCGAATGAGATTTATCCTTTTGGGGTCCGGGTCGGGTGGCATAGGCGACCCGCCCATGCGATGGCGCTCCGCGCCGCGAGTTCCCGATCAACATGGGCGGGGTCGCCCATGTCACCCAATCCCACGGGCGAGTCGCCCGTGCCACGCAAACCTCGCGGGCGGACGGCGCGGAGACCGTCCCTCCAAAAGGATAAATCTCATTGGGAATTGGTATCAGTCCACTTTCACGGGGGGGAGTTTCCAGATTTGGGTGGCGTATTCGCGGATGGTGCGGTCGCTGGAGAATTTGCCGACGCGGGCGGTGTTCAGGATCGCGCTTTTCGCCCAGGCGGCGGGGTCGCGGTATTTGGCGTCCACGCGGGTCTGGGTGTCGCTGTAGGCTCGAAAATCGGCCAGCACGAGGAAGGGGTCGCCGCCGTCGAGCAGGCTGCGTTGGGTGAGCGCGAAGGCGCCGTTTTCTCCGGGGGTGAAGTAATTCGAGCCGAGCCAGTCCACGATGGCGCGGAGTTCTTCGTCGTGTTCGTAATAGTCGCGGGGGCGGTAGCCTTTCGCGTGGAGGGTTTCCACGTCTTCGACGGTGTGCCCGAAGATGAAGATGTTGTCGTCGCCGACTTCTTCTTTGATTTCGATGTTGGCGCCGTCGAGTGTGCCGATGGTGAGCGCGCCGTTGAGGGCGAGTTTCATGTTGCCGGTGCCGCTGGCTTCTTTGCCGGCGGTGGAGATTTGTTCGGAGAGGTCGGCGGCGGGGATGATGGTTTCGGCGAGCGAGACGCGGTAGTTGGGGAGGAAGGCGATTTTGAGTTTTCCGCCGATGCGGGGGTCGTGGTTGATGCGTTCGCCGATGATGTTGATGGCGCGGATGATGTTTTTCGCGAGGTCGTAGCCGGGGGCGGCTTTGGCTCCGAAGATAAAGACGCGGGGGTGGATGTCGTGGGCGGGGTTTTGGAGGAGGCGGCGGTAGAGGGCGAGGATGTGGAGGAGGTTGAGGTGCTGGCGTTTGTATTCGTGGAGGCGTTTGATTTGCACGTCGTAGAGCGCGTGGGGCGAGACTTCGATGTGGCATTCGGTTTGGATGAGTCGGGCGAGGTCTTTTTTGTTGGCGTGTTTGATGGCCATGTAGGCTTGGCGGAAGGCGGGGTCGGCGGCGTGGGGTTCGAGGGCGCGGAGTTGGTCGAGGTCGCGGATCCAGTGTTCGTGGCCGAGGGTGTCGGTGATGAGGGTGGCGAGGCGGGGGTTGCTGTCGAGGAGCCAGCGGCGGGGGGTGATGCCGTTGGTTTTGTTTTGGATGCGTCCGGGGTAGAGGGCGTGGTAGTCGGGGAAGAGGTGTTTTTTGAGGAGGTCGGTGTGGAGGGCGGCGACGCCGTTGACGGTGTGGGAGGCGATGACGGAGAGGTTGGCCATGCGGACGGTTTTCTGGCCGTGTTCGTCGATGAGGGAGCAGGTGCGTTGTTTTTCCGTGTCGCCGGGCCAGCGGGTTTCGACGGTTTGGAGGAGGCGGGTGTTGATGTCGTAGATGATTTGGAGGTGGCGGGGGAGGATGCGTTCAAAGAGGGCGGTGCTCCATTTTTCGAGGGCTTCGGGGAGGAGGGTGTGGTTGGTGTAGGCGAAGACTTTCGTGACGATGGTCCAGGCGTGGTCCCAGGGGAGGTTTTCGTCGTCGAGGAGGAGGCGCATGAGTTCGGGGACGGCGATGGCGGGGTGGGTGTCGTTGAGTTGGATGGCGACTTTGTCGGGGAAGTTTTCCCAGGTGTTGCCGGGGTGGCGGAAGTGGCGGCGGGTGAGGTCGCGTAGCGAGCAGGCGACGAAGAAGTATTGCTGGATGAGGCGGAGTTCTTTGCCGTTTTCGGTTTTGTCGTTCGGGTAGAGGACTTTCGAGATGGTTTCCATGATGGCTTTCTCGCGCACGGCTTCGACGTAGCCGCCGGCGTTGAAGGCTTGGAGGTCAAATTCGGAGGCGGCGCGCGAGGTCCAGAGGCGGAGGAGGTTGACGGTTTTGGTGCCGTAGCCGGCGATGGGGATGTCGCAGGGGATGCCGACGATGGTTTTGGTGTCGAGCCAGGCGGGGCGGCAGTTGCCGCAGTCGTCAAATACGTTTTCAACGCGTCCGTAGATGGGGATGGTGATGCGGTTTTCGGGGCGGGCGACTTCCCAGGGGGTGCCGTTGATCATCCATGAGTCGGGGTGTTCGATTTGGTGGCCGTTGACGAATTCTTGGCGGAAGAGGCCGAATTCGTAGTGGATGCCGTAGCCGATGGCGGGGTAGTCGAGCGTGGCGAGCGAGTCGAGGAAGCAGGCGGCGAGGCGTCCGAGGCCGCCGTTGCCGAGGCCCATGTCGGGTTCTTGGTCGAGGAGGGCGTGGTAGTCGATGCCGAGGTCGGCGAGGGCGGCGCGGGCGGCGGCGTTGAGGCCGGTGTTGTAGAGGTTGCTTTCGGTGAGCCGGCCCATGAGGTATTCGAGCGAGAGGTAGTAGAGGCGGCGGACGTTTCCGTCGTTGTGGGTGCCTTGGGTGTCGATCAGGCGGGCGAGGATGTGTTCGCGCACGGCAAGCGAGGTGGCGATCCACCAGTCGCGGAGTTGGGCGGTTTTGTGGTCGCGGGCCAGGGTGTAGGTGAGGTGGCGGAGGATGCCTTCTTTGAGTTTCGCGCTGTCGGTGACGTCAAAGGGGGAGTCGGTGCCTTGGCGGGCGAATGCGGTGCTGGCGGCGGCGGTGCTGGCGGCGGCGGTTTTTTCCGTGGCGGTTTTCTTGGGCTTGGATTTGGTTGAGGTGGCCATGAGTGGTTGCTGGTTCGGCGTCGGGAAGGTTTCCAAAATGGAACAGAAAACGTGCCAGAGAAGGGGCGATGGTCACGCTTAAATTTTCCGGGGGGGTGGGGGCGGAGAGGGGATGGGGAGATGGGGAGGTTGGGAGACTGGAGGATAGGAAGATGGGGCGGTGGATGGGGAGGTTGCTGGTTGGCCGGTTCGACCTGCCCGTCCCGCCGTCGCCGCTCCCGCGAGTTGTGGGGCTAAACACCGGCGCGCTCCGTGGTTGGGGGCCTCCCTGTTTGTCCGGCGCCCGCCTGCTGCGCCGGAACCTTGTCTTTGTAACGGCGGGTAAACGGTGGGGTATGGGCGGGGGCAGGGTTTGGGGAGGCCGTTTGCTTTTCCTTTCTGGTGCTGCCCGCCTTCCCTGCCCACAAATCAGGGGTGTGACCTCACTTGTCTTTATGCGCGGGGTTTTGTTTTCCCCAAATGGATGCCGGGAACTTTTTGGCATCGGAGACCCGTTTCCCTCGCCATTTTCAGAGGCGAAAAACTGGAGGCGCGGGCCGGAATCGAACCGGCGCATAGAGGTTTTGCAGACCTCGACCTTACCACTTGGCTACCGCGCCTTTAACAGGCTTTACGCGGATGAGCGGCCTTTGCCGTCAATCGCGAGTGGTTAACAGGAAGGAAAAATCACAGCGCCTCAAGACAAATTTTCCTGCCTCGACGCTCCACGGGGGGGGGGGGCGCCGCGCAACCAGGTCGCGAAGGTCGCGAGTCTGGCCCAAACCCGCGAGCCGCCCTGCTCTGCCTTGGCATCGCGGCCCTTTGAATGCGGGCGGGGTCTCATCATAGGCGGACAAAATAACCCACCGCGCGCCAGGCGCCGTCGGATTCTTTTTCGAAAGTCACGGTTTCGATGGCCGAGGCCGCGTTTTTAAAGGAGGTCTTGAACACGACAATGGCGTAGTCGCCTTTCTTTTTTGAGCCATCCGGCGCCGGGATTTCGGTCAATTCCTGGGTCATGAACGCCTGCCGGGATTTCAAGGCGCTCAAAGGCGCGCGAACGCCCTTTAACGCGGTTTCCCATTTTTCACGGGAAATCGTCATTTTGAAAAAGGTCGCGGCGGCGTCCCATGATTGCGCGTATTGGCCTGCGTCGATGCCGGCGAGCCAGTCTTTCATGGCAGGGATGGCGGGCGATGCCGGTTCTTCGTCGGACGGCTGGCCGCGCGCCGGCAGAAAACTGGAGCCGGTTGCAAGGATGAGCGCCACCAGCACGGCGAGCACGGAATGTGGGGTGCGTTGGGTATAATTCGTAATCATAATCATGCGTTGTTTCAGGTTTTTGGTGGATTCTCCAAGCGCGAGGGCGCCGAGGGAGACGGGAAAGGAATGGCCGGGCTTCAGCACGCGCAGCAGCGTCTCGCTGTAGGCGTCGGCGCGGCCTGGCTCTTGCAGCCATCCGATGACGCGCTCATCGGCGGCCTCCTCGCGAAAACGCAGCCACCTGCGCGCGGAGAGATGGGCCAACGGGTTGAACCAGTGCACGGCGCGCGCGAGCGTGTGCAGCCAATGCAGGGGAATATCAAAGGCGCGGAAATGGGCAAGCTCGTGCAGGAACAGGACGCGGAGGTTTTCAGGCGGCAAGGCGGACGCGAGCGAAGCCGGCAGCAAGATTCTCGGGCGCAGCCACCCGAGAAGCGCCGGGGCGGAGATGCTTTCGGACACGACCAGGCCGATCGGCGCGGTCACGCCCGCGCATACTTTGCAGTCTTCCAACAAATCGAGCAGCGCGGCATCGGTGCACAAACGCAAGCGCGCCCAGCGCCGGCTGGCGGCGACTGTGCGCACGACAACAATCCCGAGATACAGAACGACGCCAAACAGCCAGATGCCCGTCACGAGAACATCTGGACGGCTGAAAACGCCCGCCTCCGCGAAACGCTGCGAGGCCGGGGGAGTTGCCATCAAAAAGGCGCCGGGATTGTGCAAAAATTCGGCGGCGCGCCCAGCGGCGGCGAACAATGGCCGGGCAACGGGAACGGACACGGCGAAACCCGCCGGCAGGAGAAAACCCATCGGCACAAGCATCCACCAAAAGCGGCGGCCCCCGGCGCGCATTCTTGGGCGAAGCGCGGTTTCCAGCAGCCAGACGACGGCGGACAGGAACGCGCCCCGCAGGGTGAGGATGAACAGAAGGCTCATGGTTTTCGTTTGCTGGCGCGCAAGATTTGCTCGATCTCGTCGATGTCCCGCTTGCGCAGCTTGCGCGTGCTGGCGAAGTGCGCGAACAAGGGCGAAAGGGCGCCGCCGAAAAAGCGATCGAGAAACGAGTCGGCCTCGGCCGCCCGATAATCCGCTTCGTCGTGGACGGCGGCGTAAACAAAGGCCTTGCCGTTTTTTTCGTGGCTGAGCGCGCCTTTGGCGAGAAGACGGCCGAGCAATGTCTTGATGGTCGAGACCGTCCATGCATTGGGGCCGGAGAGCGCGTCAATCACCACCTGGGCCGTGCAGGGACCGGATTTCCAGATCACTTTCATGACTTCCCATTCCGCCTCGGAGATGCCTGGTAATTTTGATTTCATCTACATCCGTAAACACAGAACCGTTTACGCTCGTCAACGGTTAAATTTTCCACGCCGCGCCCAGCCGGGGGCAAGGCCGCGTCGCGACGGCTTTTTTTGGGGGGCACTTCAAACCAAGACCCCGCCCTTCCTCGTTCTCTTTCCTCTTTCTCTTTCTTCTTTCTTCTCCGGGCGGTGCCGCTGAGAGGGGAAGAGAAAGATGGTTCCCCGCTATTTTCGATGGCTGTTGTGGAAATTTCTTAACCACGGAGGATACGGAGGGCACGGAGTCCGGAGGGAAGATTTTAATGGAAAGACTCACGCAGAGACGCAGAGGCGCGGAGAGGCTTTTAATCAAAAACCCTCTGCGTCTCCGCGCCTCTGCATGAGTTTTTTCATTAAAACTCCTCCCTCTGAACTCCGTGCCCTCCGTGGTTAAAAAATTTCCGCAACAGCCATCGAAAATAGCGGGGAACCGTTTTTGCCGTGATGCAAAATACAAAGCCCATGAACGACTGGCCGAAAGCGGCAGGGAGGCCTCTCCGGGGCCTCCGCGACAACGCCCCGGGTTTCCCATGAAAGTTAAAACTATCCGTCCCGTCCTGAGGACGGCCTCGAAGAGGCCTCCCTGCCCGCTCCGCGATACCATCACACTATCGCGCGGCAGTTGCGCGCGCAGCCGTGTGGGCGGCGATTGAAAAGGTATCGGAGGCGGACTTGGAGACGGCGTTTGGGGAGGGGTTTCCCCATTGCCGCCGGCAGACTAAAAGCGTCTAACAAAAAGAAGGCTTGACCGAAGAGACACAGTGGACACGGCGGCGCGCGGCGGCGGATGTAGGGGCTTCGCTTGCGAAGCCCGTTGCCGGACAGCAGTCGCGCGCGTTTGTGTTTCATGCGACTGCGCCGGCGCACTGGCGGAAGCTAACCCGGGGCGTCCTTCCGCGACGGGCTTCGCAAGCGAAGCCCCTGCATCCTCGCCTTTCCCCACGCTTTTCATACCGTCTTTCGGTCTGCCCTATTGTAATTTTATTAGGTGCTCTAAGAGTGCCTGACAAAGTAACCCACGCAAAGACGCGAAAAGGCCAATGAAGTCTGTTGTGACACAGAGGACACAGAGACCCGACACGGAGAGAAAAGGCCTGTTCAGGCAGGGTCTTCGTGGCCTCTGCGGGTCGCGCTCTGTGGCCTCTGTGTCACAACAGACCGCCTCGGTTTTTCTTTTTGATAGATGCTCTAAAATTGGCTTGAACGAACGCGTCATAAGAATATCACATGATTCCATAATGATGTTATATTTTGTCATAGTTGCCGCGATCGTTGCGGCGGTAATGGCGGCAAAATCAAAACGCCAGACGGAGGGACTGGATAAAATCATTGAGCGACGGAGACTGCGCATGAGTCAGGGCGCGCAAGTCGCCGGGCGCGATGCCCCTGAAGGCGTCCCGCCCGGCGACAGCCTTGCCGGCACCGATTCCGGAGATGGCCCAGCCAGAACACGCCAGTGGTGGCAAAAGCCCGTGTTTATCGGCTCCGTTGCCGGCGTTGTGCTGGCCGCCGGTATCGGATGGATGGTTTACGATGCCAATTCCAAACCACGGGAAGTGGTCATTGTGAACGGCTCCGGGGCCGGCTATTCGGTGGTTGTTGATGGCGTTGCCTACGAACTGCCCGAGTCGGGTCCTGTTCTCAAGCTGGAATGCAAGCCGGGGGATCATGTGGTGGAGGCGACGTTTGCCGGGGCGGGCGAAGCAGTTCCCCTGACTTACAGCGGCACATTCAATGTCAGCGCCGACGATTGGGTCACGGTTATAAATCCCGACAGGCTGGCTGTCATTTACTCCCAATCCATTAAATACAACAGGCATTATAAATATCTTTCAGAGTTTACTCCAGAAAGCGCGGCGGCCCTGATGGAGGCGCTTGGACAGTCAAGGCCGTCCATTCCGAGGAAATCGGCTGCCGATCCAGACATAAAGATACACGCGAATGCCCAGATATATAAATTTCCGCGCCCGCATTATCTTTTTGAGCCTCCCGCAAAAGCCATCCCGATCTTCGGCGGAGATGACCCCACGCAGGCGAGGCGTCTGATTGATATTGCAAGGGATGCGACTCCCGCCGGGGCGGCGGGCATCATTGAGTTATATAACGGTCGCAAGGCGATGCTGGAGTATCTCATGGAGTGCGGACGGCGGAATCCCAAAAAAATGAGTGTTCTGGACGCGGCGGAGGCATGGTTGAATCCGGATGAGGCCCGCGAGTTTTTTGCCATGCATCTTGATACAAGTCCAGCAATCGCCGAGTGGCACTTGACCCGGGTCTTGCATGCCCGGAATCATTCCCGGGATGCCGGCCTTGTTTCCGACTACAAGGCCCGGCTGGAAAAGAATCCCGGCGATGGCGCGCTGCTTTATATAATGGGCTGGCTCACTTCGGATTTTGAGGAAAAAACCGATTATTGGAGGCGGGCGGCAAGCGCGCCTGTTCCCTGCGCCTCTGCGCATTGGACGCTTGGCGAAATCGACTGGCTGGCGGGCCGCTTTGCCGACGCGTTGGCGCGCCTTGAAAGGGCCGAGGCCGGACAGGTTCCATTTCCGACGAGACTCCGAAAGGCCCAGTTGCTTCTGGCCGTGGGGCGGGTAGGGGAGGCGCTGGAGGAGGGTGCGGCGGCTTGCGAGGCAATGCCGGCGGACCTGGATTGCGCGAAATTTTATCTCGGGATGCTCGGTTCTTCGGGCGCAGGCAGGCAGGGCGAAGCGCGGGCTGACAAAATCATACAAGATTATCGCGATGCCATAAGAAAAGAAAACGGACCGGCCTATGCCGAGCTGTCCATGGATGCCCATGTCCTGAGATTTTTCCACGCGTATGGCAGTGGCGATGAGGCCTTGAGCTTGGCAATGGCCTCATTTCTCCAAAAAGACACTTATTTTCAATGGCTGGTTGCGCTGATGAGACGCCATCATCAGGAGGCGCGGGATGGAATTGCGCGGGTGGAAGCGAATGCCCAACTATTGCTGCCCTATATCGTTGCCATGCGGTCGGGCGATGACACGGCCGCGGATCTGGCATTGAGCGCGGCGATTCCCCGCTTGCGGGCGGACGGCTCCGCATGGATTCGTTTGGTGGCCGGTTGTATTGAGGACAAAAACGAGCCTTCCAAGGAAGCCGTTCAATCAATGCTTATCGCCCCGGATGAGAAACGAGTGTTGTTTTGCGCGCTTGGGTGGCGTTTCCCGGAAAATCGCGAGACCTATTTTGCCGAGGCCCGCCGGAATAATTATAATCCCGTTTTTCCGAAATGGCTGCTGGAAAAATCCATGTCGGAAAACAAAATTCCCGTTTCCGGGCAAAGGCATTGAGGAACTGGAGGCGTCTCATCGTATTACAATCTGAGGTTACACGGAAGTGTTTCCCAAAGGAAACGGCAAAAGGGGTCAATCCGAGACTTGCAAACAAAGGAGACCCAAAGGGGGCAATCCGTAACAAAAAACCTAATTTTCCATAAAACAAAACAACCCAAAGCCTGTATGCATGGTTCGTCGCCATCACTTTAATGCGCTCCACAATCAATACATCTCGGATTGCCCCCTTTTGGCCTCCCCAGAGAACCGGCGGCGTGCCCATCCGCTGGCTTGCAGCGCACCTGCACATGGG
>JAIRTK010000275.1 GCA_031254955.1 Opitutaceae bacterium | reverse complement strand
GGCGTTTTGGTTGCCGAGAAGGAGGGCGCCCGTGCCGACGTTGACGGTGCCTTGGAAATAGGAGTTGTCGGCGTGGAGGATGAGGCGGCCCGCGCCGGTGCCGGTGAGGTCGAAGCGGGAGAGCGTGCCGGTGACATCCGACGTGGCGATGGAGTCGTAGGACGAAGGATTGGAGGCCTTGCCGATTTGCACGGTGACGCCGGTAGCGATGTCGAAGTAGAGGCGGGGCTTGGCGTTGGCCTCGTTTCTGTTGCTGGCAAAGTAGAAGCCGCCGCCTCTGGCGAGAGGGGCGAAGGAGGGGAGGCCGGTTATCTCGGATTCCGTGATTTCGACGGCATCCATGTCGGAGCCTTTCGCGACGTTGCCGGAATAAACGTAATCGGTCACGCCGGTCGTGCCGGTGTATTTGAAGAAGATGCCCTCGCCTTCCTCGGTGACATTGATGGCGCTGCCGAGGGCACCGCCCTGTCCGGCGAAGTTGTCGGAGATGTCAACGGTGTCCCAAAATTCGATGGAGTGGCGAGAGCGGGCGTTGACGGCGCCGCCGCCGCGGCGCGCCCAGTTGCCGGTGAAGGTGGACTCGCGGGCGATCATGAGCTTCATGCCGGAGTGGTTGAGCATGATGGCGCCGCCGTAGCCGGAATGGGTGTTGCCCATGAGGGACGTGGCGGCGGTTGACGAGACGTCGGTGGAGTAGTTCCGGGAGTTGGCGCGATTGCCGATGAAAGTGCCGGAGGTGATGTTTACGTTGCACGAGGCGAGAATGCCGCCGCCGTGGCGGGCGCTGTTGCCCTGAAAGAGGACGTTGGTCATGTCAATCTGCCCGCCGCTGGCCGAGTAGATGACGCCGCCGCCGCTGGCCGCGCCGCCTTGACTGCCGAGCGTGTCGCGCGTGCCTTGGTTGCCGATGAAGGCGACATTGACCAGCTGAATTTTGGCGGGGGACATACCCATGCCAAAGACCGCGCCCTGGCCCTTGGTGACGTTGCCGATGAACTCGACGCGGCCAGTCGTCCCGATCGGCTCGATGCGGATGGTCTTGACGACGCCGGCGCCGAAGATGCCGCCGTTGGTGTTGGCCGTCACGGTGTTGCTCGTGACAGTGACGGTGACGCCGTCGGCGACGCGCCAGATGGTGTCCGCAGTGACGGTGTTGGTGATGAGGCCACCGGAGCCGTCGTAGAGGGTGTCGGCGTAAAATTCGTAGGTGCCGTTGACTGGCGGCAGAGTTTGCGCGGGAAGCGCGCAGGGAAACGCCGCGACTGCCAGCAGGAGCGCGAACGCGCGAGTGCGGGCGCGGGCGGCGGCGGCGGGCAGGAGGGAGGAGGCGGGTTGGGGGGTGGTGCGGGTGTTCATCATAAAGCGAGAATCAAGGGTTGGGAATTAGGCTTTAAGCATTGGGCGCGGCAGCGTCCCGGCGTAGCGCAGGCTTCCAAGCCTGCTCGACGGAGCGAAGCTCCGCCCGGAATGGCTCCGCCCCGGAATAATAGCTCCGCCCCGGAATGCCAGCCGGTGATGGACGGGCGGGCGGGGCGTTGCCCCGCAGCAGGCTTGGAAGCCTGCGCTACGGGAGCGGGTTTGGAAGCCTGCGCTACGGGGGGAGTCTTCGTGGGTTCGTGAAGCCATTTGTTTTGCGACCGGATGAGTCGAAAATGTTTTCAGAACGTCCCCTTCACGCCGACGGAGACGTAGGAGGCGGCGACGCGGCGCTGGTATTTTTGGGCGTAGGCCGGGGTGTCGGAGGCGCGGCGATAGGTGATGATGTCGTCGGCAAACACATCGCTGCAATTAGCGAAAAGGATGAAGGCGCGAGAGAGGCTGTATTCGGCGGTCACGCTCCAGCGGGTGCGCGGGGCCTGATAATCAAAAGTGTCCGGCGGCATGAGGCTGGCGGTCTCCGCGCTGGTGGTGGTGCGCGAGGGGCGCCGCATTTTGGTCTCGGCCTGATAGGCGCAGGAAACGCGCAGCGAGAAACGGGGGCCGAAGTAATTGACGCCGGCGGAGAAGGCGTCGGGGGCGAAGCCCATGAACTCCTCCGCGTTCGACCCGGCGACCTTCATGTGGGTGTAGTTCAACCAGACCTGCGTTTTTTGCAGCCATTTCGGCAGGAAAAGCAGGTCCTGCCGGTAGCTGAACTCGAAGCCGGTGAGGTTGGCGTCGCCGGCGTTTTCCCGGCGGCTAAGCTCGACCCTGCCTATGCCCGTCTCCGGGTCCCTGCCCGCATCCATCATGGCTTCGATGTCGGACTGGGTGACGCCAATCTCAAGGAGTTCCGCCTCCATGCCTTCAACCAAGTCAAACACCCTGGTGGCGAAAAAATTGGTGACGTATTTGCGGTAAACGCCGATGGAGCCGAAGCCGCCCTTGAAGAGGTAGGAGTCGAAGGAGAGGTGGTAGCTGTCCGCCGTCCACGGTTCCAGTCCGGGATTGCAGACCGAGATGCGGTAGGCGGTGGTGCGATCGTCATCAAGCTCGGGGATGGAGACGCCGGAAACGATGTCGTTCACGTTGGGGCGTCCGATGGTGCGGGCGTAGGCGGCGCGGGCGATGAGGTTGGGGTGGAGGGCATAGTTGAGGTTCACGCTGGGATAGATGCCGTCGTAGCTTTTGCCCAGATGGAGGGCGCGGACTTGATACTGGCGCCGGTAGAGTTCGTCGCCGTCGGGGTATTGCAGGTAGCCGCCGCTGATTTCGTCCCTGATGCGGTTGCCGTTTTCGTCGCGCATCCATTTGGCGTTGTTGTCGGTGCGGCCGACCCAGCCGTCGGTGGCGGTGCGTTCGTAGCGCGCGCCGATGACGGCATGGAGGCGGTTGCCGAAGAGCCGGATGTCGGCGCGCAGGTAGCCGGCGGCGATGTCCTCGCGCATCAGCTTCGAGTTGTTGGCGCGGTTGCTGTAGCTTTCATAGGGATTGTTGGAGTAGTGCTGGAAATATTCCGGGTGCTCCTGGGTGAGGTTCCAGACTTTCACCGGGCTGAGCCAGCGGACGGGCACGCCGCCGATGGGTGAATCAATCGAGTCGTCAACGAGGTCGTAGTGGTAAACGTAGCGCGGGTCGTCGGTGAAGACACTCGCCATCGGGTGGCCGTTGTTCCGGGTCTTCATGCGCCAGGTGGGAAGCTCGCGCTGGTTGTCGCGCTCTTCGCGGGAGAAGGCGGCGCCGGTGCGGAGGGAGAGGAAGCGGCTGAAAATGCGCTCCGCGTCAAAGCGGCCTTGGTAGGTGTCGGTGATGTAGCGGCCGTATTCCTCCATGCGGACGAGGTTGAGGAAGTAGTCGTCGCCGTCGTAGGGATCGACGGGCGTGCCGTCGCTCTTGGTGGCGATGGTGAGGGTGGGCAGGATGCTGTCGGTGGTGTTGATGCCGGTGCCGACCATGTGGAAGCGGCCGACGCCGTCGGCGTTGCTGGAGACGACGTAGCCGGAGGCGTAGCTGCGGCCGCGGTTGGAGCGCAGGCGGGTGGCGCGGGACCAGGAGGCCTGGCCGTCGAGGTTCCACAGGGAGCCGCGGTGCTTGTAGCGGAGGGTGAACTGATCGGTGGCGGTTTCGAGGTTGTAGTTGAAGGGGCCGTTCGCGCCTTGGGTAAAGACGCCGGTGGCGCCGTTCTGGCTGTAGAGGACGCCGGCGTTGTTATAGGTCGGGCGATTGCCGGTGGTCGTGGCGGGGTCGCCGCCGGGAGGGACATTGGAATTATAAACCGGGTCGATGTTGTTGGCCGAACCGTAGGTTATGTCGATCCGATTGTTCGTGTGCTCCTCGGAGACCTCGCGGTGCTGGTAGGTGAGGGCAAGCGTGTCGCGCCGGGACAGGCGCACTTCCACGCCGGTCGATACGTTTTCGGTGCTGGTGATTTTCGCGGTGCGCTGCCAAGTGGCGGTGTTCAGGGTGATGGGGTAATCGCCGTGGAGGACAGCCGCCCTTCGCGCCTCGCCAACCTCCCCCTCGCCATCCTCCCTGGGGTAGCCATTGCGCCATTCGGCGGCCCTGGTGAGGCGAATGTCTTTCCAGAGGTTCCAGTCCGCGGTTTCCGTCAGCACGCCATTGGGGAGTTGTTTCCACGACTTGGAGAAGCCCGCGCTGAAGGCGAGGCGCCTGCTGACGGGAATGACCGCGCTGAGGCTGAAGGAGGGTTGCTTGCGCCCGGCGCGCAGCTGGGGAATCGCGGCCTGCGGACTCTCGCCGGAGAGGGAGAGATTGTCGTTGGTGGCGAGGTTCATGGTGAGCGTGTAGTCGAGGCGGGGGCGCTTGATGCCGAGCAGGCCTTTGGAAACGAGGTTCATGGAGCCGCCAAGGCCGGAGGCGGGTTTGTCCGGCGTGGGCACCTTGGTGATTTCCACGCGCTCGATGTTCAGCATGGGCACGTCCTGAAGCGAAAGTTCGCGCCCGCCGGCGCGCGCCACGTCGTCGATGCCCGTGCTGGCCACGCCGCCGCCGTCGAGCTGGATGCTCGACATGTTGGCCGGAAAGCCGCCGAGCGAGAGTTGGCTGGCGTTCTCACCGTCGTCGATGATGGACACGCCGGGCATGAAGCGGATGTAGTCGCCGATGTTCTCGAAGCCTTGGCCGGGAAGCTCGTCGAGGGCGAGGACGTTGGAAATGCTGGCGGCGTGGCGCTGCTCGTTCATGGCGATGGCCTGCGCGCTCATGGCCTGGTCGGCGACAACGGTGAATTTTTCCAATATCACCATGTCGTCGTCTTTCGCGGCGGCGCGTTGCCCCGCGCCCTCGCGGAGGAGCGAGAAATCGCAGACGGCGGTTTTCCCCGCCTCCACCGTCACCACGGCGGTGCGCTGCTCAAAGCCCAGATAGGAAACCTCCAGCGTGGCCTCGCCGGCGGGTATGTCCGCAAACAAAAAACGCCCGTCGTCGTCGGTGAGCGTTTCCTGCCACGTGCCCTTGACGGCCACCCTCGCCTTGGCAACGGGCAGGTTGTTGGTGGAATTATAGACCGCGCCCTCGATGCCGCCGGCACCGCCCGCCGCCCGCGCGGACACCATGAGGACGCACCACGCGACCGCGGCCATCAAGGACCGGCGGCGAAGGAAACATCCGATAAAATCCCGGAGCGCATATGCGGGGGGGGGGGGGTAAGTTATTTGTTTTCATGGTAATAGGAAACATTTTATATTATTGTCCGGATTTTATTCAAAAAGATGCCGCGTCGATTCGGGCCGGAGCATGGCAGAATCACAAGGCGCATGGCCTCCGCTTGCGTGCATCGCGATGGCATGATGCTGGTATAATGATGAATCAAAGGGCATGAGGAGGGCTTGGGTTGCTTAGAGTATTTACCGATCCCGTGTCGGGAACCGGCGCGGGTGATATATAAAAAACAGGAGATGGAAAAACGCGGCGCATGAAAACGCAAAGGGCTGCTTCATGATGATTATTGATTATCCAATGTCGGCGACTCTGTGGGACACGTTGGCGGGGGATTGAAATGGGTGGATGCGATACGGGGACGGGGAATAAATGAATGGGAAAGGATGAAAAGTGACGCACGGCGGCGGAACAAGAGGTATTTTATGGTTCTTTTTTTGAACCTCATTAATACATAAAGCACCTGATGATAATGTATTAAAAAACGCGAGTATCGTTGGATGACCAAAAAAGAGCATGAACCACGGAGACATGAAGGGCGCGGAGGGCACGGAGGAAGGAAGGCGGAGGCGAAAGCCGGACTGCGGAAGGATTGCGGGGGAATTGCGGGGGAATTGCGAGAGGCCGGAGGCCAGATTATTTTTCACGCGGAGAAGCAGAGGCGCGGAGAGGATGAGGAGAGGAGTGAAGGGCGAAGAGTGGAGAGTGAAAAACAAACCCTCCGGCTCCGTAACCGCCCCCGCATCGCCGTGCCGCCCCTTTTCACCCTTATCAAGAGCCGGAGGCCAGCGACGGCTCGGCGGGGACGCCTCGCCTTGCCTTTGATAAGGGTGAAAAGATTAATACCCTTTCCCAGGGAACAGTACCCTTTAGAAGCAGAGCCATGTAGGGGCTTCGCTTGCGAAGCCCGTTGCTGGAGCACGGCCTTTGTCGGTTCACGGTTATCAAGCCGGGCGTCGCAAGCGACGCCCCTACAAAAGAGTGATTTCCATTGGGAATGGGGATCACATGGGGAGCACTCCTCCCCCCCTCATCATCTCCGTGCCTCCGCGCCTCTGCGTGAAAATTAATCCGTCCTCCGTCCTCCGTTTTCGCCTTCCTTCCTCCGGTCTCCGTGCCCTCCGAGTCTCCGTGGTTCATCCTCTCTTCCCGGTGCTTCAAAGTGGCTGAGGAACGGAAATTTCGCTGGTTTTCTCGCTTGCGTGGGTCATGGCCCAAAAAAGGCCCCC
>JAIRTK010000257.1 GCA_031254955.1 Opitutaceae bacterium | reverse complement strand
TCGAACCACATTTCAGCTGGAGCAACATCGCCTTCTCTTTGAGGGCGTCTCGCGGGCGTTTTCTGGTAGGCACTGGATAGGCAAAATCACGAAAAAAAGCGCAACACCTGTTGCGCAATCTTGTAAGCCTTACCTCTGAAAACCTCTCTTGCCTCTGCGAATGGTCGGGGTGGAGAGATTCGAACTCTCGGCCTCTACGTCCCGAACGTAGCGCTCTACCAGGCTAAGCTACACCCCGATGTGTGATTGAGCCGGGCAACATGAGCCGGCGCGGCGCGGGCAGCAAGGAGAATTTTCTACAAGCTTTTCCAAGGTGACACAGCTTTGAGTTGCACCCTTTCCAAGGTGTAACAGGAAGTGATGTCGGGACAGGGAACCTTTAGAGCTGTATGCCTGCGGCAAGGCGTGATGGAGAATCGGGATGGGATGGAATCCGACCCGAGCGCAGATCGAAATGTTGGTAAAGCAACTGGCGCAACGGACGGGGCTGTTTGCGCGAGTGGAAACGGTGCTGGCGCAGGTGCGCAGCGAACAAAGCGGGAGCCGGGATGAGGCGGGCGAGGCGGCGGCGGTGCGGCAGTTGCGGGCGTTGGGATAAGAGGCGCTAAGCGTCGGGATGCGCGAGAGGGCCGCCGTCATGGCGGCGTCAACGGAACCGCGTCGTGGCACTAAAAAAACTGCTGCGCCTGACGACGCTGGGGTGGGGCGAGACCGAGACCGCGACCGAGACAGGAGAACAGACGTGGTTGCGTGAGATGCGAGCCTTGCATCCGGTGCGGCAGTGGCTGGGTGTGTGGCAACGTCTGGGTGTGCGTCGGCGAGCCTGTTCACGGTGATGGCGACCGCAGCGGCGGCGGGCTTCGACGACGTTTTTCTTTGCCGCACAAAGCAGCCAGCACTTGACGCCGACGCGCCAGCCGCCGCCGGCGCTGACGGGATCGGCGGTGAGTTCGCCGTCCGGACTCATGCCGGGGACAAATACCGATGCGCCGGCGCACATCAATCTGCCGGCGGAATTGCCCGGGCGAGGCTCATGCGGGCCGGTTTGGGCGGGAGGTGCCTTAAAAACTCCAAAAATCCCTTTGCGCTTCCCGCATCTTTTTGCGCCGATTGCCGGTTGTCCGTCATGCGCCGGCCACCGGCGTTTTTCCGCAACCTGATCTTTCCTCGCCGTGCCGTCCAAACGCATCGACCAAGCCCGCCCGTTCCTGATCCTCCTTCTCGCATTCGCGGCCTGGCTGGCGCTGCCCGCGTTGGTCAAGCGTTTCGCGCGGCTTTCGTTTTTTGAGTTTCAGGCCCCAGTCGATGTCACGGCGGGGCGGGTGCGCGATTTGCAAAACTACTGGTCGCTGCGCACGCGGGCCAAGAACGACCTCATCGAGGCCGGCCAGCAACTCTCGCGGCTCAACGCGTCCTACGAATTGAGCATCCGCAAAAACGCCACGCTGGAGGCCGAGGTCGCCCGGCTCGAAGAGTTGCTGCGCCTGCCTTCGTTCAACGACTACCGCGGCGAACCCGCCCGCGTGCTCCGTCGCGACTACAACGCCTGGTGGCAGCGCCTCGTCATCCGCAAAGGCTCCATGCACGGCATCAGCGCCGGCTCGCCCGTCATCTTTGTCGGCGGCGTCGTCGGTCGCGTGACCGAGGTCGGCGCCTACACCTCGGTCGTTGATTTGGTGAGCAATCCCGGCCTCCGACTCGCCGCCTGCATCGAGGGCGACGATCGCCCGGTCAGCTATCAGGGCGCCGGCGCCCGCTCGCTGGCCCGCGCGGGCGGCACGGTGGAATTCGTGCCGCTCGACATCCTCGCCGGCGCCACCGACCCGCGCCGCCTCGTCACCTCCGGCCTGGGCGGCGTTTTCCCGCCCGGCCTGAGCATCGGCCTCATCACCACGCTTGAGCCAGGCAGCGACGGTCTTTTCAAATCCGGCCCCGTCCTTCTCGACCCGCGCCTCGCCTCGGTCAGCGAAGTGACGGTGCTCGTCCCCCTCCCTCCGCCTTCCTGACACCATCGTTCTCGTTCTCTTACTCGTTCTCGTTCTCGAAACGCCACGCAAACGGAAGAGAGAACGAGAACGAGTAAGAGAACGAGAACGATAAAAAACACCCGCCCTTTCCGCTCATCTCCCTTTCCCTGCACTCTTTCCTCTCTTCAGCCTTTCAGTCTTCCCCCCCGATGCGCCGCTACCGCACACCCATCATCGTCATCCCCTGCGGAATCCTGCTCTGCACGATCGCGGCCCAGCTCAACCACTACCTGTCGGCCCTGCACATCAGCGTTTTCATCGGAGGACTGCTGGTGGCGTTTCCCGCGCTTCGCCTCCGCCACCGCCACGGCTGGCGCGTCATCGTGCCGCTCGGCCTCTGGTGCGACGCCGCCACACCCCTGCCCTTCGGATTGCTCACCATGCTCTTTCTCATCACGCACGCCGTCATTTTCCAACTCCGCCCGCGCATCCCCAAGACCGGGCCGCTGGTCGGCATTGCCGTCGCCCTGGTCGCCAACATCGCCCTCTTCGCCGCCGTCGCCCTCTTCTGCGCACTCCGCCGCGCCGCGCCCTCCGGCCTCGCGCTCCGGCTCTTGGTCGATCTGCTCGCCTCCGAACTGCTCATCGCGCTCGTCGCCCCGTGGTTCTTCGCATTTCAAGAACACGCCCTCGCCCTCTTCAACGCCGCGCCACCGCGCCACGAAACCCAGCCATGAGCCTGCCCTTCCCCCGCCCGCGTCCGCGCGACATGGACCACCCCCTCGAAGCCCGCTCCGGCAAACTCACCGAGATGCACAAAGGCTACGACCCGCGCATCCTCATATTTTACCCCATCGTGGCCGCGCTGCTCCTGCTGATCCTCGGCGGCTTCGCCTACCAGCAACTCTTCAAGGCCGACATCTACCACGAACGCGAACGCCTCCAGCACCAACGACGCATCCTCCTGCCCGCGCCACGCGGCAACATCTACGACCGCGAAGGCCGCCTCCTCGTCGGCAACCGCGCCCGCTTCGAAGTCACGCTCAACCTCGACGAACTCCGCCGCGAATTCCGCCTGGAATACCTCCGCATCCGCAAAAACTACCGCGAACTCGGCGACAAAGACATCCCCAGCGCCTCCCAAATGGCCGTCATCGCGCGCTACTCCGTCGTCCAACGCCACCTCGACGAAGTCAACCGCATCATCGGACGCGAAGCGCGGGCCAACAGCCGCGACCTCGAACGCCACTTCCGCCAGCAACTCCTGCTGCCCTACACCCTGCTCGACGACCTCACGCCCGGCGACTACGCCCGCCTCGCCGAACAACTCCCCGTCCGCTCCCCGCTCCAACTCACCGCCACCAGCGTCCGCGACTACCCGCACGGCTCCGCCGCGTCGCACATCCTGGGCTACACCGGCGCGACCGACGACACCCCCGTGGAAGGCTTCCCCGGCGAAGACCTCGCCACCTTCAAAATGCGCGGCACCACGGGCCGCGCCGGCATTGAAAAACGCTTCAACGAACACCTCCAAGGCAAAGCCGGCGGCGCCATCTACCGCGTTGACCCCGCCGGCTACCGCATCGACCCCCCGCTCATGCGCCGCACCCCCGTCCAAGGCCGCAACCTCACACTCTCGCTCGACCTCGACCTGCAACTCGCCGCCGAAGCCGCGATGGAAGACCTGACCGACGACGACGGCACCCGCATCGCCGGCGCCGCCGTCGCCATCGACGTGCGCACCGGCGAAGTGCTCGCCCTGGCCAGCAAACCCGATTACGACCTGAACCACTTCACCCCGCGCCTCACCCCGGCCACCTTCAAAGAAATCGAAGACGAAGGCGGCTGGCTGAACCGCGCCACGCAAAGCTTCCGCCCCCCCGGCTCCACCTTCAAAATCCTCACCGCCATCGCCGCCTTCCGCGCCGGCGCCCTAGAGCCGGACACCGAAATCGCCTGCCACGGCGCCCTGCGCATCGGCGACCGCCTCTTCCATTGCCACAACCACCGCGACCGCGGCCCCATCGCCTTCCCCGACGCCATCGCCAAAAGCTGCAACATCTTTTTTTACACCGAAGGCCTCGCCACCGGACAACCCGCCCTCGCCGAAACCGCGCGCCTGTTCGGCCTCGACCAACGCACCGGCATCGAAATCGACGAAGGCCGCCGCATGAACGTGCCCGACCCCGCCTGGAAAAAAAACACCCACGGCGAAAGCTGGACAGCCGGCGACACCGCCCAGATGGCCATCGGCCAAAGCGGCCTCCTCTGCTCCCCGCTCCAGATGGCCTGCCTCGCCGCCTCGATCGCGCGCGGCGAAGTCCGCACGCCGCCGACCATCCTGCACGACCCCGCGCGCCCGCGACTGCGCACCGGCCAAACCGGCCTGACCCCCGCGCAACAAGCCGCGCTCCTCGAAGGCATGAAACGCACCGTGAAAACCGGCACCGGACGCCGCCTCAACAGCCCCGCCATCTACCCCGAGTTCCAAAACCTTGAAATCGCCGCCAAAACCGGCACCGCCCAGATGGCGAACCCTCGCGGAGGCGGCAAATACCTTAACATCGCCTGGTTCATCGGCTTCGCCCCGGCCGAGAACCCGCAAATCGCGATAGCGGTCGCCATGGACGGCCACATCCCCGGCGAAGAATTTGGCGGTGGCGCCATCGCCGCCCCCATCGCCGGCCAAATCTTAAAAACATGGGCGGCCAAACGCACCCCGCGCCAGCCGGAATAAAAGCCCCCCTTGCCCGCCCCGCCCATGAGCATGAGTGCCCCGCGAACACCCCGCCCGTGGCGTGAGAGGCATGAACACCCCGCCCGTGGTCAGCGCTCCGCGCCGCCACCGTAGCGCAGACTTCCGAGTCTGCTTCAGGGCGGGTCTTCGGGCCGTCGGCAGGTTGGGTTCCGAGCGAAGCGAGAAGCCTGTCAACCTGCGCTACACCAGCAGCGCGTAATATCAGGAGTATCATTCAATGTGGTGTCGGTATCAAAAGGGATGAGGAAGGGCGCTCGCGTACGGAGCGGCGGCTTCTCCATCCTTTTTGATTCTGATACCCTTTTCTAATGGAAATCACACTATGGAAGCCGTTAAGGGTAGGGCGAGGCGTCCCGCCGAGCCGTGGGAAGCGCTCGTGGCTTGGCGGGACGCCTCGCCCTACCTAAAGTGTGATTTTCATTCGCAAAGGGTATAATTTCAGTGACTGCGAAAACAAGATTGGCAAACACGTCCATGCTTTATCTTTTCTCTGGTCAGGCTTTCCACTTCGTCCGGGAAGCTCTGGCCGTTCCTGGCGAAAGATAAAGAATAAAGAGGAAGGAAAAGAATAAGAGTGCCGCCCAAGGGATAAAGAATAAAGAGAAAGAGAAAGCGGAAAGGAGAAGC
>JAIRTK010000213.1 GCA_031254955.1 Opitutaceae bacterium | reverse complement strand
GCCATGCGCTCCATCCGTCGCCGCTCCGCCGCCACGCTCACCCTCACCGCCGAGGCGGCGCGGCGTTTTCACCGGCGCGCGCTCGGCCTGGACGCGCCCCACACCGACACCGGCGCGGCCATCGCGCATCACGGCTATGTGCAAATCGACCCGATCAATGTCTGCGGGCGCATGCACGACCTCATCCTGCGCAACCGGGTGGCAAACTATGCCGAGGGCGACCTCATGCGCCACCTCCACGGCGTCCCGCCGGACGCGCCGCGCTCCGCCGCGCCGCTCGCGGCGGAGCAACGCACGGCGTTTGAGCACTACCTGCCCGTGCGCGGCATCCTCGTCGCGTTCGCCACCGAGGCCTGGCCGCATCTGCTCGCCTCCATGCGCGCCCGCGAGAAAAGCGCCAGCGCGTGGTTCGGGCGCCTCGATGCCGACCAGCGCCGCATGGCCGCGCGCCTGCTCGACGAAATCGCGCGGCGCGGCCCGCTTTCCTCCGAGGACATCGCGGACGACGCCCGCTCGTTCAACGGCTGGTCGGGCGGCTGGGGCTTTGGCCGCCTGGCCAGAATCACCCTCGACAAACTTTTCTTTCATGGCCGCCTGCTCATCGCCCGCCGCCACGACACGCGGCGCGTTTACGACCTGCCGGAGCGCGTGCTGTCCGCCTCGGTGCTCGGCGCGCCCGCGCCTTCCGCCGGGGAAACCCGCCGCTGGCTGGCGCATCTCGGCTTGCGCCAGCACCGCCTGCTGCCCCTGAAAAAGCACGACGCCGCGCTGGTCGCCGATCTCGTGCAACCGCTCCAGATCGAGGGCTGCCCCGCGCTCTTTTGTTTGCGCGAGGATCTGCCGTTGCTCGACGCCGCCGCGTCCGGTCGCGACTCGCCGGACGCCCCGCCCACGCGCCCCGCCGGGGCCGCGCCGTTGCTGCTCGCGCCGCTCGATCCGCTCATTTATCACCGGGCGCTCACGCGAAAGCTTTGGGGCCTTGACTATATCTGGGAAGTTTACACGCCGCCGCCCAAACGCGTGCGCGGTTATTACGCGCTGCCGTTGCTGTCCGGCACCGAGTTTGTGGGATATGTCGATCCCAAGGCCGACCGCGCGAAACGAAAGCTCCATGTCGTCAAACGCAGCGTGCGCCGCGGCCACTGCGTCGCCGGCAGCCTTGCCGGCCTCGCGAAATTCCTCGGCTTGCGCTGGCCGGTGAAAGGTTGAAGTTTAAGTTTAAGTTGCAGGGCAAACCCACGCAGCCGGTCTCCATTAAAATCAAGAAATATCTAAAAAATCATTTTAACCGCGAAGGACGCGAAGCGCGCGAAGGATTAAAAACCGAATCACGTTATATTATTCACTATATTATAAAACGAACCGATGCTTGTTTTTATGCTTTTCTTCGCACCCTCCGCGTCCTTCGCGGTTATTTTTAGATCCTCCCTTAAACTTTAACTTAAACTGCCGCGAAGCGGCCTCCCTTGTCCAAACGCCCGCCCAGTCCGATTCCGCCTCTGCTCATCGCCATCGCGTTTGTCGTCGCGATGGCCGTGTTCTGGATGCGCCGCGACCACGGGGAGGGCGCGGACGCGGACAACTCCGCGCAAACGCCCCGCGCCGCCCGCGCCGTCCCGCGCCCCGCCGCCCCGCCGGCGTCCGCCGCGGGCCGCGACGAGGAGGGTATTCTTAAAATGGATACCGGCTTCCCCGCCGGGGCGTTTCCCGAGGTTCGCGGACGCGTCGGGAAAATCATCTCGCAGCGCGACGCGCGCCCAGGGGAAATCATCATCATTTTCAAGACCGCCCGGGCCATGCACGAATTTGTCGCCCGCGCGCCGTCCGCCGGGGCCTATGTGATCGCAAGCGTCGGGCAGCTCTTCGCCGTGCGCGCGCGCTGCCTGTCGCTCGACGCGCTCACGGACGACATGCTCAAAAACGCGCGCGACCTCGAACTGGTCGGCGGCAACCACCTCGTCGAGATTCCCGAGCCGCCGCCCGCCGACCGCGCCGACCGCGCGCACCATGCCGTCGGCGGCGCGCTGCTCGCCGCCATCGGCGTCAACGGCGGCGCCGACAACTCCGCCTGGGGCCGCGGCGTCACCATCGCGGTGCTCGACAACGCCGTCATGCCCGACGCCACCTTCGCGCCCGACCGCCTGCGCATCCTCGACATCGGCTGGGGAGCCGCGCCCGGCTCGGGCGCCCGGCGCGGACACGGCACCTCCGTCGCCGCGCTCGCCGCCGGCTCCGCGCCCGGCGCGCGCGGCGTCGCCCCGATGGCCCGCGTGCTCGGCATCCGCGTCGTGGACGAAGAAGGCTTCGGCGACATTTTCACCATCGCAAAGGGCATCGCGGACGCGGTCGATGAAGGCGCGGACATCATCAACATCAGCCTTGGCCGGCGCGCCGGCGACATCGTGACCCGGCGGGCGATTGACTACGCGACCGAACACGGCGCCGTGCTCGTCGCCGCAGCCGGCAACGAACAGTCAACCGAACTCTCCTGGCCCGCCGCCGAGCCGCGCGTGATTTCCGTCGGCGCGGTGGACGCCTCCGGCATCGTGGCGCGTTTTTCCAATTCCGGCCCGCAACTCCAAATCACCGCGCCCGGCGTCGCCATTGACAGCGCCGGCGCCGACGGCGGGCGCGCGCCTTTCAGCGGCACCTCCGCGAGCGCGCCCATCGTGGCCGGCGCGCTCGCCGCGCTCATGTCCGAGACGCCCGGCCTCACCGCCCCGCAGGCGTGGGAAATCCTGCGCACCCACGCCGGCGACGCCGGCGAACCCGGCCACGACCCCGACTACGGCCACGGCGTGCTCAACCTCGGCTGGGCCATGGCGCGCAACGACACCGCCCGCGCGGACATGGCCGTCACCGCGCACCTTCACGACCGCGCGCGCCGCGCGGTCACGATCGTGGTGCAAAACCGCGGCGGCTTCGGCATCGCCGGCGCCGTGCTCGACACCGAACTCGACGGCGCGAGTTCGAAGCAAGTGTTTCCGTGGATCGATCCCGGCGCCGTCGCCACCTCGACGCTGCCGCTGCCCGCCGGACTTTCCGCCGCCGCCGCCGGCGCCATTTTGCGCACCACGCTCGCGCTGCCCGCCGGTCTCGTTGACAGCGTCCCGGAAAACAACCACCGCTCCAGCCGCCTCGCGCCCTGATGCTCCTTTGTTGCCTGAAGTTGCGCAGGCAGCCCGCTGGAAGGGAGGCAGGAGGAAGGAGGTGGGAGGATTGTTCTCACGCAGAGACGCAGAGGCGCAGAGACGCAAAGAGTCTTTGTTTTTATAGATGTTTAGTCCCGGGAAGAGGTGGTAAGGGTTGGATGAGAAACGATTTGGTTCTTTTTGGAAGGAGGAGCAAATGAATTGAAAAGGAGTGAGACCGGAGAGTGTTTTGAGGCATTTGGCGAAGTTGTAGGCATTGAGGAAGGCGTCGAGGTGTTGTCGGAGGTGATCGTGATGGAGGTAGTGGTAGGTGCAGACGGTGGCCTCCTTGATGGTGCGGTTCATGCGTTCGACCTGGCCGTTGGTCCAAGGATGGCCGGGCTTGGTGAGGCGGTGGTCGATGGCGTGCTCAGCGCAGGCCAATTCGAAGGAGTGAGCGCGGAAGACTTCGCCGCGTTGCCGGGTCAGGAGGATGTCCTTGGCGGCGGAGCGGGAGTTGCCCGGGGTGGTGAAGTGGGTGCCGTTGTCGGTGAGGACGGTGTGGAGCTTGTAGGGGACGGTGCGGATACGCTCGCGCAGAAAGTCGGCGGCGGCCCTCCGGTTGGCTCGCTGGACCAGCCGGGC
>JAIRTK010000177.1 GCA_031254955.1 Opitutaceae bacterium | reverse complement strand
TACCTTTAACGGCTTCCTTAGTGGGATTTTCATTAGGAAAGGGTATTACGCGCCAATGTCGAAAACGATGGCGTCGGCGCGGGAATGTGTTGGCGGGAGCTGGGGGTTGGGTTCACTGTGCGGGGGTGGGGGCGCGTCCGCGCGTCCGCGTGTGTGTTTCTTTTTTCCATCATGTCACGCTCCAGAAAAGATCAGCCGAAACCGGGGGAGAGTCGCGCGCCGTCCGCGTTTGCGGGCGACATTGACGGGTTTATGCACTTTCTCGAACTGGAGCGCGGCCTTTCGGTGCACACCCGGGCCGGCTATCAGGGCGATCTCGATGTCTGCGCCGGGTTTCTCGCGGCGCGCGGCGCGCGCGACTGGCGCACGGTGAGCGGGGGGGAGGTGGCGGCGTGGCTGCATCAGCTCGCGGGCCAAAATTATTCCGTGGCGAGCATGGCGCGGAAGCTCGCGGCGTTGCGCGGTCTCGCGCGGCATCTTGTGCGCGAGCAGCTTCGCGGGGACGATTTCACGGCGTTGCTGTCGGCGCCGAAATGGTCGCGCAAGCTTCCGGGCACGCTCACGGTGGAGGAGGTGGGGAGGATCATCGGGGCGGTGACCGGCGGGGATGCGATGGCGTTGCGCGACCGGGCGATTCTGGAGTTGTTTTATTCGAGCGGGCTGCGCGTGTCGGAGCTGGCCGGGCTTGAGCTTGGGCAGGTGGACTTGCGGCACGGGTTTTTGCGCGTGTTTGGCAAGGGGGCGAAGGAGCGGGTCGTGCCGGTGGGGCGTCGCGCGCTCGACGCGTTGAAAATGTATCTGGAGGCGGGGCGTCCGCATTTTGAGCAAAGGGGGCGGACGGGCGGCGAGTTGTTCCTGAGCGGGGGGCCGCGCGGCGACGGCAGGGCGTTGTCGCGGAAAATGCTTTGGGTGCTGGTCAAGAAATACGCGAAGCGCGCCGGCATCGAAAAGAAGGTGAAGCCGCATCTGCTGCGCCATTCGTTTGCCACGCATCTGCTCGGCGGCGGCGCGGACTTGCGGGCGATCCAGGAGATGCTCGGGCACGCGAATCTGGCGACGACGCAGATTTACACGACGGTGGAGGAAAAGCGGCTCATCGCCCAGCACGCCAGATTCCATCCGCGCAACAAGGATGCTTGAGTCGGCGCGGGTGCGGGTGGAGGGCGCGAGGGGTGCGGGAGGGGAGCGCGGCGTGGACAGGTAGCGCGGCGCGGGCGGGTAATGCGACGCGAGCGGGTAACGCGGCGCGGGCGGACTAGGGAGAGTAGCGCAGGCCGACAGGCACGGCGCGGACGGCGCGGCGCGGGCGGGCGCGGAGGGCAGCATGGGCGGCGGAGGCTGGCGGCGCGGGCGAATGGCGCGGGGCGGGGCGGCACGGGCGGGTGCGACACTGCGGGCACGGCGCGGGCGGCGCGGCGCGGGGGCCTTCATCGTTTGTTCCGGCGTCCGCGAAGCACCGAGAAATAAATCGCGACGCCGGCAAGGAGCAGGAGCCACCAGAGGAAACGAAACTCGCGCATGAAAATCTGGGAGAACAGGCGCATGCGCGGAAACACGAGGCAAAGCGCGATGGCAATCAGCACCAAGGCGGCGACGAGGATGTTTTTGCGCGTATGCGGGGTCATCGGGGAAGTAGCGAGTAGTGAGTAGTGAGTAGTGAGTAGCGAGTAGTGAGCAGCAGGCGAGACGGGCTTTGTCTGCGTGGGTTTTTCTACTCACTACTCACTACTCGCTACTCACCGAAAAACTCCCGCAGCAGGCGTTTCACGACCGGGCGGGCGCGGCGGGCGAGGACAGGGTTGGCGTAGCCGATCCATGATACGGGCGTGGTCGTGTCGAGCGGGGCGCGCAGGGCGCCGCCGGCGGGGGCTTCGACGATGCAGCCGGCTTCGGGGAGAATCAGCGCGGCGCAGATGTCGTAGGGATGGCAGGTGAGCGAGGCCGGGAGGCCGAGTTTCGCAAAGGCGGCGGGGCGCACGTCCACCGTGATGCGATCGTGGCCGGAGAGGAGTTCGTGGAGTTGTCCGCCGGTCGCGATGTATTGGTCGTCGAAAATGAGCGGCGAGCCGCCGCCGTCGGGCGCGGGCGGCTGGAGCGCGGCCCAGAGTTTTTCCTCGAATTGGGCGAGCAGGACTTTACCGTCGGGGAAGTATTTCGCGACGGAGGCGAAGCCGTGTTCGAGGCCGGCGGCTTGCGAGGGCGCGGGGCGGACGCGTCCGGTGGCGCCGGTGAGCACGTTTGTCCAGGTGCCGCGCACGCCGCGCGGGCCGGCGCCGCGGATGGCGCTGAATTGCTCGGCGCGCCATTGCTTGGAGAGGGGCAACTCGGTCATGGCCGCGACGGTGATGTCGGCGAGGTTGGTGCGCGGGCCGCGTTGGGGGGCGAGGGCGGCGAGGATCCAGCCGGGGCGTTTGTCATACATGAGGCCGCGAGTGCCGTCGATGGGGTCGAGGATGCATTTGTGGCGTGTGTGTTTCACCGGGGTGCCGCGCGGGAAGGTGAGCGGGGTGTCGTCTTCGATGCCTTCCATCACGACTTGCACCGGCCACGCGCGCGGCCAGTGGCGTTCGAACCAGGCGGTGATCGCGGCTTCGCTGATCGTGTCGATGTGGTAAATGGTGTCGGCGTGGGTGACGGCTTCGACGCGGGCGAAGCGCGCGGCATGGCGCGCGCGGGCGTCGAGGAGCGTCTGGCGGATGTGGTTTTGGAGCGAGCAGAGTAGCCGGCGGGCGTGTTGCATGGGGAAATGGGTTGGGTGTGGAGGGTTGAATGAGGAGGGATGGATGTGGAGGGTTGAGAATGTGGGCGTTGGGGGGAAGCGGGGGTGGGTTTTCCCGGCTCCTTGTTCTTTTGAGTGGGTGTTTTCCGGCGCGGGCGCAAGGGGAAACGGCGGCGTGCGAGAGGGCGGA
>JAIRTK010000160.1 GCA_031254955.1 Opitutaceae bacterium | reverse complement strand
TTTATCCTCGGCGAATCTCGGAGCCGCGGAAATTGACCGTGATGTGGAAGACTTTTTTCAGGCGGCAGTGAATCGCGCCTGTCGTCAGGTCTACGCGCTCGGGCGTCTCGACTCTGCGCAGATCAATGATCGCGTGGTAGCCGCGCTCCGAAAACACGTCGATGAGCATCGTCATCGCGAGCGGGTTGTCGAGGAGCGGGTCCTCCGTGTTGATTAGCGAGCGGCCGGAGATCGCATGGCAGCGGATGATCGGCATCATTTTCTTGTCGATAAAGGCCACGACTTTCGCGAACAGTCCGGTGTTCTCCAGTTCGTAGGAGTCGAGTCGTTTCACCAGTTCCTGGCGCGCGTGGAGGGTGATTTCGCGCGCCTCCGGCAGGCAGCGCAGCCGGTCAAATGTGCTCGGGTCGAGTTCGAGCGAGCTTTGGTAGTCGAGTTCCTGGAGGATGTTTTTTTCCACTTCGTCCAGCGATCCTTGCGCGTCGATGAAATGGTAGTGGAAGATTTCTTTCAACGATTGCAGCGCGGCCCAGGTCTGGTCTTTGAAAATCCGGTAGCGGTGCTGCGCGAGCGGCACGTCGTAGTCGGTGGGGCGTTCTTCCAGCGGCTCGCCGATGCCGGTGCGGCGGACTTCTTCGTTGTGCGCGAGGATTTCGCGTCCGCGCTTGAGCTGGCGTTCGACGCTGATTTTTTCGTCCACGAAGAGCACCATGATGTGGATGGTGGGGTGGCGGAAATGGATGCCGCCCGGTGTGTGAAAAAACGCATGGCGCAGCTCGTGCATTTTGCCGACGAGCATTTTCAGGCACTCCACTTGCACTTTCGTGCGTGGGAATCCGTCGAGGAGGACGCCGTCGCGATACTCGGGCCGGAGCAGTTCGCGGAAGAGGATGCCGATGACTTCGCGGTCGCCGACCATGCTGCCGGTGTCTTTGATGCGGCGGGCTTCGGGGGTGTCGAGCAGCGCGCTGATGACGATGGGCGGGCAGGTTAGCCCGCGCGTCTTCAGGATGAAGGCGGTGTTGGTGCCTTTGCCCGAGCCGGGTGCGCCGCCGAGCAGGATAAGTTCCTTGGGGAAGCGCAGGTTTTCGCGTCCGCAACGCTCTTCGAGGTCCTCCCATGCAGCGTTGAAGATGAGCTGTGCGTCCTTGATTTCGAGATCGGCGCCGCGTCCGTTGGGGTGGGGACTGGCGGCGTCGGAGGAGTTGTTGGAGGGAGTCATGGCCGGAAAGGAGGTGAAACAAAGCGGATTACGCGGCAGGATTCCACAAAAGAAATCCGTTTTGAGCGGGTTTCTGGTTTTTCCCGGCGCGGGGAGAGGCCAGCCCGGGTTCCGGGACCGCGCGGCTTCCATTCCGTGAAACCTTTTCCCCATGCGGCCAAGGCGGCTCCGCCGCGCCGGGTGGCACAGGCGTCCCCGCCCGTGGACGGCGGCGCTCCGCGCCGCAAACTCCCCGCGCACATGGGCGTCCCCGCCCGTGCCGCGCAACCTCCATGCTACGCAATCCTCATGCCGCGCAGTCCTCATACTAAGCAATCCAGCAGGCCGTCCACGCAACCTCAGCGTGCAATGTAACCTTAAAGCCTTTTCGTCTTATAGTGTCGCCAACGCAAGTGGACTGGCGCGGGAGCGCCGGTAGGGAGGCCTCTCCGAGGCCTCCGCAAGAACGCTTCGATTTTCTCATGCCGCTTCGATTTCCCCATGAAAGCCCAAACCGCCAGCCCCGCTCGACGGAGGCCTCGGAGAGGCCTCCCTACCGGCGCTCCCGCGCCAAGGAGCGTTTCCTATGCTACAGAATACTACCCTTTCTCACTCAAAACAGAACCCTGAGGCGCGGCACTCTATAAAGATGCTCCATAAAGTCACTCTATAAAGGCGCCTCCATAGAGGCGTTCGTTATTATTTTATGGGCACTTTGGGAAAACTCATTCGCGGTCATTCGCGGTTGGTTCGTTTGTCTGGGAAACTGGATTTTTCAAAGCACCCACAAGATGGGGTGATGGGGTTTGTGCCTTTTGTGCGGCTTGGCGGCTGTTTTATACCCTTTCCCGACGAGATTGTGTCTTTAGGGCAGGGCGGTCTCGGTGAGACCGCCCTGCCCTCAAACCCATTCCCAATGAAAATCACTCTTTTGCAGGGGTGTCGCTTGCGACGCCCGGCTTGATAACCGTGCTCCAGCAACGGGCTTCGCAAGCGAAGCCCCTACATGGCTCTGCTTCTATAGTGTGCTTTTCACTGGGAAAGGGTATGAAGCCTTACCCTGAAGCCCTATACTGAAGACGGCTAAAGTTGGAATCTCATGGAGGGACGGTTTTATTGGCGCCTAGTGCGCCAGCGCCTCGGTGATTTTTTCCTGGAGGTGGGTGGTGCGGTGCTTGGACTCGGCGTTGCGCACGGACATGCCGTAGGCGGCTGGCTCGCCGACGATGAAGACTTTTTTCTTTCCGCGCGTGATCGCCGTGTAGAGGAGGTTGCGCTGGAGCATCATGAAGTGCGCCTTGAGCAGCGGGATGATGACGACGGGATACTCGCTGCCCTGGCTTTTGTGGATGCTGATGGCGTAGGCGAGGGCGAGGTCGCCGGTCTCGCCGCGCTGGAAGTCGTGTTTCTCGCCGTCGAAATCAATCGTGAGCGCGCCCGTCTCCGCGTCGGCGGCGAGGATGGCGCCGATGTCGCCGTTGAAGAGGTTTTTGTCGTAGTTGTTGCGGAGTTGGATGACTTTGTCGCCGGGGCGATAATCGCCGCTGAGCGTGCGCTGGGCGCGGGCGCGGGGGTTGAGCGCGGTCTGGAGTTGCTGGTTGAGGTTGGCGACGCCGGCTGCGCCTTTGTGCATGGGCGCGAGGACTTGCACGTCGCGGACGGGGTGGAAATAGGGGAAGTGGCGCGGGATGAACTCGGCGCAGAGGGCGATGGTTTTGCGCAGGCAGTCTTCGGGGGAGCCGGCGATGACGAAGGTGAGGTCGCCCCACGTCTGGATGTTGGCGAGTTCGGGGGTGGCGGGCGGGAGCGTGGCGTCGCCGTGGTTGATGGCGTGCGCGGTGGTGACGATTTGGCTTTGGCCTTTCTGTCGGTGGATGACATCGAGGCGGGTCACGGGAATGCGGAATGCGGCGTGCGGCGTGCGGGGTGGGGATTGCGAAGCGTGGGGTGGGGATTGCGGAGTGCGGGGGATGGCGTGCGGAGTGGGGGTGGGCGGGTTGTATCCTGATACTTGATACTTGTCATTTGTCATTTCGCCGGTGGCGGCGGCAGTGGCGAGGGCGGTGGCCAGGGCGATGATGTCCTTGAGGACGTTGCCGGCTCCGACGCTGGGGAGCTGGTCGGTGTCGCCGACGAGGAGGAGGTGGGCGCGCGAGGGGATGGCTTGAAACAGCGCGGAGGCGAGGCGGGTGTCGAGCATCGAGGCTTCGTCCACGATGAGGAAGTCGGTGGCGAGGGGGTTGTTTTCGTTGGCGGAGAAGCCGCCTTTGGCGGGGTCGTATTTGAGGAGGCGGTGGATGGTGCTGGCAAAGCCGGCGGTGGTTTCGGCGAGGCGTTGCGCGGCGCGGCCGGTGGGCGCGGCGAGGTGCACGCGCACGCGTTTGGCCTTGAGGATGTCCACGAGGGCGCGGAGGGAGGCGGTCTTGCCGGTGCCGGGGCCGCCGGTGAGTATCGAGACTTTGGATACGAGGGCGGCGGTGATGGCGGCGCGCTGCCTGTCGGCGAAGACGAGGCCGGCTTTTTGCCCGGCCCAGTGCACGGCGGCGGCGTGTTTGATGGCGGGGAGGCAGCCGGGGACGCGGAGGAGGCGCGCGAGGGCGGCGGCGATTTTCCGCTCGGCGCGGTCGAGGGCGGGGAGCTGGATGAGGGCGGAGCCGGGCAGGGCGGCGGCGGGGGCGCTCGCGCCCTGTAGGGCGCGACCTTGCGTCGCGCCGGGGGGGGCGGCGCGGCCTGACGCGCGGCCTGACTCAAGGTCAGGCCCTACGGCATGTTCCATCGCGGGCGGGGTGCTCGTGCCACGGGAAGCGGTGGCGCCGGTGGCGGCGGGGGCACTCGTGCCACGGGAAACGGTGGTGGCGGCGGCGGGGTGCGCGACGAGTTCTTTTTTTTCAATGAGCGCGGCGATGCGGCTGGTGATGAGGCCGGGGGAGGTTTCGAGGAGCGCGGCGGCGTGGTCGCGGAGGCCGGCTTCGCGGATGGCGGTGTGGCCTTCCTCCTGAAGCGTTTCCATGGCGAAGAGCAGGCCGGCGTCGAGGCGGGGCGGGGCGTCGTTGGCGAAGCCGAGGTTGATGGCGATGCGGTCGGCGGTCTTGAAACCGATGCCGTCGATGTCGCGGGCGACCCGGTAGGGTTCGCGCTGGAGGATATGCATCGCCTCGGCGCCGTAGCGGTTGATGAGTTTCACGCATTGCGAGGTGGTGACGCCGTAGGTTTGGAGGAAAATGTGGATTTCGCGGAGGGCGCGTTGGTCGTCCCAGGCTTTTTTGATGGCGGCGGCGCGGACTTTGCCGATGCCGGGGACGCTGCGCAGGCGCGCGGATTCCTCGGAGAGGACGCGGAGGGTGTCGGTGCCGAAGGCATCGACGATTTTGTTGGCGTAGACCTTGCCGATGCCGGGGACGAGGCCGCTGCCGAGGTATTTGCGGATGCCGTAAACGGAGGAGGGCAGCTCGGCGGTGAAGGTTTCGACCTTGAACTGGTCGCCATGCCGGGCGTGGCGCGTCCACTGGCCGCGGAGGTGGAGGGTTTCGCCGCATTGCGCGCCGGGGAGCGGGCCGACGATGGTGACTTTTTCGCGCGCGCCGTCGGGGCGGAACTCGGCGATGGTGTAGTGGTTTTCTTCGTTGAGAAAGATGATGCGCTCCAGCACGCCGGCAAGGACGGCGGCGCCGCCGCCAGCGGCGGGGGAAGCGGCGGCTCCGGCGGGCGGCGCCGGGCGTGGCGTCGGGTGGGGCGCCGGGCTGGGCGTCGGGCGGGGCGCCGGGCGGCTGGGTGGTGGTGGTGGTGAGGAGGAGGCCACGAGTTGGGGGACTGTGGCGGGGCGCGGGCGCGATGTCACGTTTTTGCCGCGCCGCCGCGCCGCCCGCACGCCTGTCCGGCGAACCGGAGAACCGCGCGGCTCGCCGAACGGCATCAGGCGCGCTCCAACCGTCGCCCCGCCAGTTCCTCCTGCAACACCCTCGCCTCCTCCGAAATCTTTTCCCGCCGCCCTTGCGATAACATCACGCCAAGACGCCGCTGCTTCTCCGCAAACACCGGACATTTCCCCTCCGGAACGAGCACGAAGTCCGCCGGGCTGTTCCCGCTCGCCGCCAGGTAATCGCGCAGCCGCATCAGGCACCGCCCGAACAACTCCGCCTGGTTGATTTCCCTCGCCCGCAACAACTGCCGCAGGCTGTCCGCCACGGTCGGCACCCACTGCTCGGCCAGTTCCTCAATGACCCGCTCGCGTCCCGACGGCAGCGGCGGCGCGTTTTCCGCGTCGCGCAAAATCAACCCCTGCACATAGCGAGAGAGATTGCCGTCAGTCTCTTTGCGCGCCCGCCGCTCGGCCGCCTCAAGCACCTTGGGAAAAAAGGAAACGCTCCTTTTCGTGGCTTTCTGGGTGTTCATTGCTCCAGTGGCAAAAATACCACCGCCCTGCAATGTCCGCAAAATCTTGTTGCTATTTGGTAGCAAGGTAGCAATTTGGCGGCATGAAGCTCGCGCCGCGTTCCCCTCGTCAGCCCAGCTCGCATCCCAACGCCGGACGCGGGGCGGCGCGCGCTCCGCAACCTCTCCGTTCGCCGTTCGCCGCCCCAACACACTTCCCCCGGCACGTCTGGCCGCCTCCGTTTCACCGCCACTTACCGTCTGTGTTTACCCCCGCCACCGCATCCCTCGCGCCAACGATGGCACCGCGGACGCTCCGCAAAGTCCGACGCCACACAATTCACGCAGTAACACCTTTCCACTTTTCCCCGATACTTTTTCCATGAACCCCACGGGCCGATTCGACGAAATCCAAAAAATGTTAGACGCGGAGAGTCCCCGCCCCGCCGACCTCCCGATCGTTTATCTTTTTGGAGACACGGGGGCTGGCAAAACCACCATCATCCGCAAATTGCTTGGCACAGAAGAAAGCAAGTTCCCGACCACTCGACAAACACGCACAACCGTTGCGCCAACCGAGTATGTCATTTGCAAACGGGAGGGATTCGACATTACCGTGGTGCTCAAACCGGCGGGAGAGGTAAGAGGATATGTTGAGGAGATTCTTTCCGCCGCCATCATAAAGTTTCAGGAAAATCAAAATACCGAGGAACTGTTGCGCAATTTGCGCCAGACCAGCGACCAAAAATTCCGCTTGTATTACTTGCTCACGCCGGAATTTCAGAAGCAGATCGTCGCGCACATCGTGGAGTTTTCCGGATTTATCAGGAAACGTGTGCGCGAATTGAGGGATGAGTTCCCAGACGCCGAGGAGGAAACTGGTGTTTTTGTCGAACTGGCGCTGGATAATTCGGAACCATACAGGGCGCTGCAAGATGATGTAATGGCAGGGATTCAACAGCAAATCGCGCGAGTTTGCGAAGGCATGCAACTCACGGAAAATTTTCAAACATACAAATACAAAAACATTGCAAGGGAACAGTTTGTTTCAAAATGCAAGGAAATTCTTTCCAGCGAAAGCAATTCCATTTCCCCTGTTATTCAATATGCGCGCATTCATGGCAACCTTGCCGCCCGGTGGTTAGATGGCGGCATGGAAGTCGTCATTATTGACGGCGAAGGCATTGGCCATAATGCCAGAGAGGTCGGCGGAGATCAATTGGATGCGAGGCATTATGATTATTTTTACCAATCCGATGCGATTTTGCTCATTGAAGAGAGCAAAAAACCATTTAACGCAGGAGGCAAAAGCGCGTTAAAAAATGCCTTCAAACGTGGTTCTGGAGGGAAACTGTTTGTTCTGTTCACCAAATTGGACGAAGTAGCGCCTTATGACGCGGAAGCCCTCACAGAGCAGGCTCGGATTCATGAGGTAAAAGACGGGTTTGAAAATACGCTCGCCGCATTGAAACAAGAGGGAATTGAAATAAAACTCCCTGATGAGCGCATTTTCTACTTTGGCTGGCTGCAAACGATGGGGACCGAGGAGCCTGCAATCAAAGGCATGAAACGCCTTCTTTCTTGTGTTCGCAAAATGTCACGCCGCAGGCAGAGGTTTGTCGAGCCAAGATACGACTACGAAATGCTCTCCGCTTTTCTTGTAAAATCCACCGAGCAATTTAACCAGATTTACAATGCACGGCTTGATTGTGAGCATTGGAGCACCGTCAAGGCCTTCAACCGCCGCATGGTCGGGGGAAGCGAGGAGGGCTTCAAAATGTTCATGCCTGTTTCTGACCTTGAAAATGAAATCAACGAAGAAATAGGCCCGTTTTTGAGCAAACCTGTGTCTTGGTCGCAAGAGGTAAGCGACACGCTCAAGAAAGAAAGCGTCGCCCATGTGCTCACTGAATTTACAAAGCTTGTGCTCGGCTTCGCGCGTCGGGCAATCGTTGCAAAACCAAATCAGGATTGGTGGGAATCATTCAAGTGTCGTGGCGTAAACTCAACATTCGTTCGTCGTAAAAATATCAAGGAAATTTTCACCCAAGCCGTCCCTCCCGCAGCGGCAGCCATCGGCATCGTGGAATTTAAGGATCAAATAAAGCACTTGATCCAAGAAGCCGTGGAAAACTGCAAAAAAACGCTCTGTTAGAATGAAGACAGCGTATCCAGATTTCAACTGGTATTCTCATATTAGCCAATCCAAGAGGATGCCGGCACGCTGCCAGCCTCCCGTCAAAAGAAGTCGCTGAAAGAAACGCCCCGCTGATTGAAGCGAAATCATCTTTTTCGGATTTGCATTAAACTTAAATGAACTTTGGCGACGTATCGAGAAACGATGGTTTAATACCATTTACCAATCATAATCACACTTTAGGCCGGATCTGAAGCGTTTGCCTGAGCGCGCATCCAGGCGTGAATCATGCCGGAGACGGCCGCGCCGCCGTTGCGGATGGCGGCGAT
>JAIRTK010000035.1 GCA_031254955.1 Opitutaceae bacterium | reverse complement strand
CCCGTGGGGTCGAACGTGTTCACCGGGTTGTTCGCACAGTAGCTATACCGGTTGTAGGTTTGGCTGTTGCCGACATCTTGCACCACCCGGTCCGCGCTAATGAAGCGGCCAGTGGCCGGATCGTAGAGGCGGGCGTTCATGTGGATGAGGCCGAAGTCATCCAGCATTTCGTGGTCGGTGAAACCGCGTGTCACCCTGCCGCCGCCGCTGGCGGCGTGCGTGTCCTCGACTTCTATTTGTTTACCCCACGCGTCATAATAATAGCGTTTTTCCACTTGGCCCCATTCGCCGGTCACCGCGTGGATCGTGCCCAGGCCGTCGGCGTGGAAGTAGCGCGTCTCTATGCCGCCGTCGCTGCGCACCGTGCGCACTGCCGTGCGGCCCAGCGGCGTCATGATGTAGTGTTTTTTTTCTATCAGGCCGTTGGGGTGCTCGACCTTTTCATAGTCGTCGCCGATGTAGGTTGTCACTGTGCCGTCCTCGCGCGTCTGCATCACACGCTGGCGGTCGGCGTCGAAGGCGAAGCGCGTCCATTGGCCGCCCTGCGTCACTTTTTTCATTTTGTTGGCCGCCGTCCATTCGTAGGCGCGGCCCGCGCCGGCGGTCAGGTTGCCGTTCGCGTCGTAGGCGTAGGTTTGCGCGCCGAGCGGCCCGTTGGCGATGGAGGCGACGGCATGGGGGCGGGCGGCGTTGCAGGTGTAGTCGCCGGCGTCGGATTTTTGCAGGATGTTGCCGAGGGCGTCGCAAGCAACGCTCACGGTGCCCAAGCCCACGGGCGGGGCGCCCGAGCCGCCCGTGCCGCCCGAGCCAAGCGGAGGGGACGCCGCTTCCACTGTGTGGCTGGTCAGCCGGTTCAGGCCGTCGTAGGTGAAGGTTTCGTCGAGGCCAAGCGCGTGGTCGAGGCGTTGCGTCACCTGGCCCAGCAGGTCATGCAGGTATTCCTGGTGCTGCACGTAGGGGCCGCCTATGTAGGAACTGCTGGTGATCGCCTTCACTCTGCCCGTTACATTGCTGATCAACCGGTCGTGGGTCAAGCCGTTGCCTAGGCTCGCCCGGTCGATGCTGCCCGCCGCCGTCCAGTGCTCGGCCTGCCAGAAGCGGTGGCCTGTCGGCACCTCGTTGAGCGCGCCGGCGATGCGACCGCCGGCCTCGCGCACCTCTTTCAGGAAGCCGAGATTGTCATACACATTGGCCACCTTGAAGTTGCTCGGGTAGCGCGTCACCGTCGGGCGGCTGTAGTCATCGTATTCCTGGCCGGTGGAATACGTCGTGCCGGCGATGGTGCGCAGGTGCGTGACGGGGCGGCTGAGCTCGTCATAGACAAACTCTTCCGAATACGCCGTCTCGCCGGTGGCGGTGTGCGCGAGGGTGTGCAATCGCCCGATGCCATAGTCGGCGGTGTCGTAGGTCCATGTCGTCGCGCTGTCGGCGTCCGCCCGCGTGACCATGCGCCCGAGCGCGTCGTAGGTCATGGTGACGGTCTGGGCTTTCGCGTCGGTTTGCGAGAGCACGCGGCCCAGCGCGTCGTAAGAATAAGTCCACGCGCCGACATCGGGGTCGTTCATGCCGGTGCGGCGGCCCAGCAGGTCGTAAGTGAGCGTGGTGGTGATGGCGGTGCCGTCCTCGCGCAGGACATGCGTGGCGGTGAGGCGGCCAAGCGGGTCGTATTCATAGAGCACCTCGCCGCGCTCCGCGCTGCCGAGGGCGGCGGTGGCGTTGTTGACGCGGCGGATGGCGCGTCCGTGCAGGTCGTTTTCCAGCCACTCCTCGCGCCCGGCGGGGTCGGTGCTTTTTATCATGCGCCCGTCGTAAGCGTAGGAAATATAAACCGCTCCGGCCTCCGCGTCGTCGTCGGCCCTGGTGATGAGCACGGGGCGGTTCAGGATGTCGCAGGTGGTTTCGGTGGCGACGGTGGCGGTGGTGTTTATATAGGCGGGCAGCCACGCGCGCACGGGCAGGCCGCGGTTGTCATACTCGGTGCGGGTGATGACGATGCGGGCGTTGCCGGAGGGGTTGGCGCTGTCCACGCCGCCGGGGTTGAGCGCGAGGGCGTGGACGGCGCGGCCCCAGCAGTCGAAGACGGCGGCGGCGGGCGCGCCGCCGGAGCTTTCCGTCTCCACAACGTAGGTCGCGCCTGCGAGGCCGGAGGCGGACGGAGCCCAGCGGTAATGGGTGATTGTTTGCGTGGCCGCCGGCGTGCCGGCGGCGCGGGTCTCCAGCGTCTGCCGTCCGAAGCCGTCGTGGGCCCATGTGGTTGTCAGGCCGTTGGGGGCGGTGGAGGAAACCGGCGCGCCGAGGGCGGGGTCGTAGGCGCGCGCCTCGGTGTGACCGAGGGCGTTGGTGAGAGTGACGGGGAAGCGTCCGGTGGCATCGTAGGCGGTGGTCGAGGAACAGGTGGTGATGCTCGTGCCGCTGACGGTGGTGGTCAGGCGGTTGCCAAAGGCGTCGAGAGTGTATTCAGTGTGCGAATACACGTTGGCCGAGTCGTCGTCCGCGCAGCCGGGCTCGACAGTCTCGGAGAGAAGCAGGCCGGTGGCGCCGTCGTAGGTGAAGGCATTTTCGCGGGCGAGGGATGCGCCGCCTTGCGAGGTGGTGACGGTGGCGTGGGTGAGGCGGCCAAGCAGCCACTGGCTGGCGCCGGTGGTGTTGGCATAGGTGTTTTGCGCGATGGTGGTGATGGCACCGGCGCCGGTGCCGGAAGTGGTCACGCTAACAAGGCAGTTTCCGTAGGCATCGTAGCCCGAGCTGTCGCCCTCGGGGTCGGTGACGGTGAGGGTTTTTGAAAGCAGGGTGCCGTCGAGGTTGTAAGTGGAGGACTCGGCGGTTTTGGCGAACACAAACGGCGTGCTGCCGCTGGCGAGGATGATGGCGCCGTATTCCGTGCTGGTTTCGGAAAGGGTCTGGCCGGTGCCGCCGGCGGCCTTTGAGAAGGTTTCAAGCGGTTTGCCAATGGTCGGGTAATCTTGGGAAAAGACCGTGGTCGTCACGATGTCGGTGCGGGTGTCGCGCACGCTCATCCACTCGAAGCCGAGGTTGCCGTGCATGCGGGAGGCGCGCATCCCTCCGTATTTGTATTCGAGCGAGTAGTTGCCCGACGCCCCGGCGGTGTCGCCGGCGGGCGCGGAATGGGAAAGTGTCTTCACCACGTAAAGCGGCGGGATGATATTCCGCTTCGGGTCGGGGGCGGACGGGTCGGCGGGGGTGAAGTCCTTTTGATAGACCGTGGGGTTGCCGTCGGCGTCGCGCTCGGTCAGCGGCGCGTAGGTGACGGACGAGGTGACGCCGAGGCCGTTGGTCACACTGACGAGGCGGTCGGGATGGGCGCGCTTGTTGAGGGCCGCGCCTTTGACGTGCGGGTCGGAGGAATGCCACATCCTTGGCCCAAGATGCCAGACCTGATCGATGGCGCCGTCGGCATTGATGTCTACGAACTCGGAGGCGGAGAAGTTGGTTGTCGGCGCATAAACGTAATCGGTGCGGTTGACCAGATTGAGCGGATATGGCAATTCCGGACCATCATGATTAAAACCAGAATTCCATCCACCGGAGATCGATCCATACCTTACTCCGAAGTCATTAAGATAGATGCCATCACCAAGGCCAGGAGCGCACACGGAATCCATCACTCCGTCATTATTAATGTCGATCAAAGCCGTCCCAATTCCGCCATTATAACCAGAGTGAACCAAGTCGGGCGCCTTATAATAACAGAGTGGAGCAATTGGGTAATATATGTAGGGAATTTGAGACCAACTGCCATCTCCTTTGTTAAGCCACGCGCCGCCACCCGACACCGAGGACATGTCTGGATTCGGATGCTCACCAAGGAAACAGGTGCTCACGATGTCCAGCAAACCGTCGCCGTTGAGATCAACGACTTCCGTTGGGGCATAGGGGCCGACTGACAACGGAGCGGGCAGGCCAATATTATTCCCATACGCCCATGTCTGCGTGGATGCCGAGTAAACATATGTCCAACCATGAATTCCCCCGTTTTGGGCAAAGGATGTTGCAAAATCGGGAATGGAGTCCCCGTTCAAATCAATGAGCACTCCCAAGTGATTGATATCAAGGTGAGGCGAAAACAGATTGTTTCCATATTGCCAGCGGCTGGTCTGTCCGGGCGCCATGTTGCCCGAGCGATTTATCCATAACTGGGTAAAGGGGGACCAACTGCTTGAGGTTGAGCCTCCCAATCCTCCATTTGATTCAAACTCCGTCTCACCCTTGATTAGACAGTCAATGTAACCATCCCCATTGACATCGGCAAACGACACTCCCTTAACCCTGCTGCCCACTCGTGTCAAATATCCGTTGGCATCGCCCAGAGCCGGGGTATAATGATAAGGAATTGACCATTCCGGACTGTGAACGAAACCCACCGCCGTTTTTATAAAAGCATCGGCGGCGCATGTATTATCTCTGGTAAAGCTTAGAATATCGGCAATCCCGTCGCCGTTAAGGTCCACAAACTTTATCATTCCGTCGTTCAAACCGGAGGGCAGGGGAAATTCAGGATGCCCGTCCTGGCCGTCCGCCAGCACCCAACCGGCAGACGTGTTGAGATATATGCTCACACCGTAGTAATTGCATATGACTTGATCCGGATGTCCGTCTCCGTTGACATCTGCAAAATGGGAGAATTCCCCGGGATAGTTCACCATGCCCGGTGGATCCCATTCAGGCCCCTGCGAGTTCCATCCGTCCTCTGGATCGGAATAATCAAAAGAGAGCGGGCGATACGCCTTCCCGTCAGCTCCGGTCTCGATAATGGCGACCAGCAACGAGCGCCCACTGGGATCCTGTGCGATGTAGTTAAATTGGAAAGAGCGCGCCAATGTTTCCTCGTAATAGGCGCTTATGTTTGCGAGTCTTTTGGTCGTGGAAAACTTTACCCCGTGGACATAACCAAATGCAGGGTCGGCACGCCCTGTGTATGTGAAACGCAACGAGGCATAAGGCCCCGCCCCGGCGACGACATTGCCCGTATAGTCGATTCGCATCAGATATTGTTCTCCGGAGGTCTGTATTTTCTCATATATAAAATCCATGTAATTCCCCGCCGTGTCGGAAACCTTGCTGAGCGCCCACGTCTGCACCTCCACGGTTTGCGCGGTGTTGTTGGCCCGCAGACGGGACGGCTCCGTCCCGCCGTATTCCATGATACGGCCGGCCTTTGTCCATACCTTGAACGATTCCGGGCCGTTGCCGGCGGAACCCTGCGCAACCACTCGGGTGAGATTATCATGTTCAAGCCGGTATTCCGCGCCTGCGTAACCGTGTGCGCTCCCACCCACACGCACGAGTCGCTGGCCGTCGAGATAATACTGATCCTCGCGGGAAAACTCCACGCCGCTCACCATGCCGTCCACCGCGAGGGTCTTCGGCCCGCGCGTGATGGTCGAGATGCCGCCCAGCGACCACCCGTAACCGGCGATTCCGCCCTTGGACTGGCTGTTGTAGTTAAGCGAAATTTCCGGCTGCATTCCCGCCGTGCCCGGCACGGCAAAAATTGGAATCGAGTAGGTGGCCGCGCCGTTTTTGTCCACGGAGAGTTTTCCCGTTGTCGTGCCCACCGCCTGGGCGGTCGCGCTGTTCGTGCCCGTGAGCACGGTCCAGCCCGACGGCACGGAGTTGCCCAGCGTGCTGGTGGTGGTGTCGTATTGCGTGGGGTCAGTGCCACGATTAAGTTCCTCGGTGTTTGTCAGTCCGTCGCCATCGGGGTCTCCGTAAAGTTCAGTGGGGGGAATATTGTAATAAGCCGCCCACTCCGCCGGAAGCTGGCCGGGAGCGGCAGGGGTTCCCGCTTTTGTCCTGACCGAGTAGAGGCCGCTCCAATCGGACCAGTTGCCCGCAGCGTCGCGGGCGCGCACGGCCACCCAGCAACGCTCCGCTGGCGCCAGCCCTGTGACGGCTATTTGAGTGGTGGCACCATTCACGCTGCCAAACACCTGCCCGTTTTTTTTCACTTCGTAACCGGTTACCCCTACATTATCCGTGGAGGGCATCCAGCGAAGAATGAAACTTGTTGTCGTGATCGTGGAAGAATAAATACCATAAAGAACCGGGATGCTTGGCGGCTCGGTGTCACCCAAAATCATGAGAAGAACCGGCAAAGGGGCGCTCCAGCCGGAATAGTTGCCCGACGCATCATAAGCGCGAACCTCCAATAAATAGGTGACGTCTGACTGGCACCCTGTGAAAGAAAACATGTTTTCCACCACACCCCCATTGACGCTCGTTCCATTCACGCGCACTTCATAGCCGGCAACACTCACATTGTCCGTGGATGGAGTCCACGAAAGAATGAAACTTGTCATCGTAGCATTGGAAACGGAAAGCGCGGTCGGCGTGCTCGGCGGCGTAGTGTCGGACAAAGGCGTGGTGACGGACAATGCTTCGCTCCAATCGGAACAATTGCCCTCCGCGTCATGGGCGCAGACTCTTAGCGAATATGTCGTTTCAGGGCTCAGCCCTGATATGATTCTTTGCGAAGTGGACGACCAGATGGTGTCAGTGTATTGCTCATTTATACATATCTCGTATGCGGTGACCGCAACATTGTCCGTGGAGGGTGACCACGAAAGCACGAAGCTTGTGGCGGTGGTATTGGAGGCGGCAAGACCGGTTGGAGTGCTCGGGGGCGTGGTGTCGGGGTCGGGAAGAACCACGCTTAATGGCGCACTCCAAGGGGAGGAACTCCCGTCATAATCACTTGATGCCTCAACTGTATAAACATACGCCTCTCCGGAAACGGGTTCGCCATAATCAAACCAATCAGTGTATTGGAACCCCATGTTTGCATCCACATAGACATAGTCAATCCAACTTCCGTCCCGGTAAATGCTGTAATTGGGGCAGATATTCCCGTGGTGAACCACGGGATCCCATGCCAGCGTGACGCTTATTGCCGAGGCTGATATTAGGCGCACATTGGCCGGGGCCGGGGGCGTGTCCGGCGTGGGATAAACGACATCCACAACATGAGGCGCCAACCAGTTGTCAACATCCGATCCGTCGAGACCATAAATCAGCACGGTATATGAAGCGGAGCCCGTTTCTTCATGCGATTGAAGGCTCTCCAGATGAACGGAATTAGTCCCGATGAAGGTGCAACCAATATCGCTGGCCACAACATTATAGTCATCCTGACAGACATCAATCAGCCAATAATATGTAGGAGAATCTACATCGTCCTGCCAAAGCTCGACGTTCAACTCCACGAGATACTCCTCCCCGATGGCTACCTCGTCCGGCGTGTCGCCCCAATCCATGGAAAGCAGCCAGTAGGCTTGAGCAGGGAGCGCAAACACCAGCAGAAATCCAGCCAGGACGATTGTTCGCAAGGATTTCATTTTTCACCTCCATCCCGCCGTGCGTCCGGTTTTTCAGCGCCATCCGTTTTTTGCAGGGCCGCAAGCTTTCCAAGCGTCCCGATGTGCCCGCAGGTGTCAACCAGCACGCCGTGCCGGTCAATCAGGTAAACGGATGATGGCATCAGGAGCCGCAGTTGCGAGGTGATCGGACCGTCCAGCCCGCCGCCGTCGTAAACAAGCAAGCCGGGAGGATGCTCGCTTTGCGCGAACTGGCGGGCCGCCTCTTTATCGCTGTCAATATTGACGCCAATCATGTCCACGCCCGACTTGACGGCCCAATATTTGAATGCGCGGACCATCTCCGGGCGCTTTGCCGACCATGTATAAAGCAACACCGGACGCCCCTTGAAAGCGCTGACATCCAGTCCCCTTATATTCATGGGCTTGCCTTCCAGTGCCCGCTGAGCAAGCAGTTTTCGGGCGCCGGTTTTTATTTTTTCAGGCGCGGAGGAATGAATCAATTCATTGGACGCCTCGTTCGCGATGGCGGATGCGCTGCTTTTGGCCACCGACAGCATGTAACCGTATCCACGGGGATCGTCTGGAAATTCATTAATCAAGCCGCGGGCATCCTCGATGCGCGACCGCGCCGAGTCGTCATGGGAGCGGATTTTCGAGCGATCCTTCCGCACCTCCCGCGTCATCATGCTTATATCAAAACGATCCTTCGCCGGGATGGATGCATCGGCCATATACCGCACGATGCGAGCCTCGGCATCCGGAGGCGGGGTGCCGGCATTCCCTCCCTGTCGTTTCAACAAGGCCGTCACCTCGATTTTTCGAGCCTCTTTTGCGCGGGGATCGTCAGGATATTTTGCCTGAAACTCACGGGCAAGCGCCTCCGTTTGCGACCAGTCAACGGAGGCCGGGAGACCCGGCCTGCCCGCGCCTCGTGGCGGGACCATGCGCGACCAGATTGCATCGGCGCCGCTTTTTACCGGAACGAAGGCCGGGCTTTGTTTTATGGCGGGAGCGCCGCCGCGCGGCTCCACCCCGGCGCAGAGGGGCCAGGCAGGGAGTAGAAAGACGGCAAAAAGCAATACAAATGCGACAGGGATATTGGAGCATTTTTCGTTCAAGTTGTCGCACAAGGCAGGGCGGTTTCGGAGAGACCGCCACGGACGGCCCGGCGAGCCATCCCTGCCATTTGCAACAGAATAAGCAAAAAACGTTCTAATCATGGGGCGAAGGGTTTCATAGCATTTCCCAATGATAATTGGCCCTCCAGAAGTCCAATTATCATTGGAAAATGGTATCATTGTGATTGGACTTGTTCGGAAACATTAGTTTTGCCGTGGCTGCTGGTGCGCGGGGGCGGCAAGGGGGCCTCGGAGAGGTCTCCGCCGGGCGGAGAGGGTGGCTTGAAATTTCGCATGGCAATCGGCGCGTGTTCGGCGGAGGCCTCGGAGAGGCCTCCCTACCGGCGTTGCGCATCAAGAGGGCGGGCGGGTCGCCCGCGTTTCATAAACAGGCGCGGAGGGCGGGCGCGGGCGGCGAGGAGGGCGAGGAGGGCGGCGGCGAGGAACCGGGTCGGCGCGCCGCCGCCGGAGCCGGAGTTGTTTGGGCCGCCCGCGCCGCCGGCGGCGGGGGTGTCCGGGGGGGCGGTGCCGGAGATGATGGTCGAAACGGTGTTGTCAGGGGTCAGGCGGCGGACGGCGCGGTTGCGGGGGTCGGCGATGTAGAGGTTGCCGTCCTCGGCGATGACGAGGGCGGAGGGGGCGTCGAACTGCGCGGCGGCGCCGGCGTCGTCGTGGAAACCGGGGGCGCTGCCGGCGAGGGTGGCGACGGCGCCGGAGTGGATTTCGCGGATGCGGGAGTTGCCGGTGTCGGCGACAAACACGTCGCCGTCGGCGTCAACGGTCACGCCTTCGGGCGCGTTGAATTTCGCGGAGGGGGCGGGGCCGTCGTCATGGCCGGGCGAGCCGGGTTGTCCGGCGAGGGTGGAGACGCTGCCGGAGGCGGTGTCGATGTAGCGGATGGCGTGGTTGCCGGTGTCGGCGACGTAGAGGTTGCCGGCGGCGTCCACGGCGATGCCTTTCGGGGATCTGAAGCGGGCGGCGGGGGCGGGGCCGTCGGCGAAACCGGCCAGGCCGGAGCCGGCGACGGTGGAGAGGATGCCGGCGGCGTTGATTTTTTGGATCCTGTGGTTGCCGGTGTCGGCGATGTAGGTGTCGCCGTTGGTGTCGTGGGCGGCGAGGGCGTGGGGGCGGTTGAGGGCGCCGGCGCCGGCGGGGGTGATGGTGCGTCCGGTGACGAGGCGGATGCGGGAGTTGCCGGTGTCGGCGATGACGAGGGCGCCGGCGGCGTTGATGGCGAGGCCGCGAGGCTCGCGGAGGCGGGCGGAAGCGGTGTCGCCGTCGAGGGCGCCGGGGGCGCCGGGTTGCCCGGCGAAGATGGCGGTGGCGCCGCCGGGCTGGGTGACGCGCAGGACGACGTGGTTTTGCGCGTCGGCGATGTAAAGCGCGGGGGCGGACGCGCCGGCGGCGGCGGCGATGCCGGCGGGCGCGAGGGGCGAGGCGGCGACGCCGTGGTCGGGGAGGACGATGCCGGTGTCGCTGGTGACGATGCCGTTGTCGGTGCGGACGGTGATTTTGGCGCCGGTGGCCGCGCCGACGGGGATGGTGAGCTTGATTTGGGTGGCGCTGGAGGTCGAGACGGTCGCGGTTTTGCCGCCGACGAGCACTTCCTTGAGCGCGGTGAAATTGAGGCCGGTGAGGGTGACGGTGTTGTCGTCGGCGATGTCGGTGATGCCGGTAATGGCGGGCGCGGGCAGCGGGGGCAGGCCGCAGGCGGCGCGGAAGGCGTAGGTGTCGAGCGGGCGGCTGAGGCGGTAGGCGTTGGCGTATTGGGTATAAACGCCGACATATATAAAGATGTGCTGTTTGCCGGCGGCTTCGTCCACGATGGAGCCGCCGGGGTGGTAGCCGTCTTTGTTGTCCTTGGGCAGCCCGACGGCGCCGAGGATGATGCCTTGGCGTTCGACGAGGTTGCCGTCGAAGCGCCAGGTGGCGCCGCCGGCGAGGAGGTCCACGGGGTCGATGCTCCAGAGGTTGAGCGCGTTGACCGGTTCCGTCGGGTTTTCAGGGGTGGCCGGGAGCGGATTTTCCGCCCCCGCGCCCCAGCGGGAGCTTTGTATCATTTCGATGCGTCCGGTGACGGGGTTGTGGATGATGTCGGCGGTGTCGTGCGCCTCGTAGCCGTTTTTGCCTTTGGCGACGGGGGTTTTCCCGTTGCCGGCGATGTTGGTGCGGGCGGTGGTGAAGGTGACGGCGGAGAAGGGCGCTCCGGGGGTGTGTTGATAAACGTGCTGCGTGTAATAATATTTTCCGGTGGCGGTGTCGTGGCCGTAGGCGTCCATGCGCTCGCGGCCAATCATGACCATGTGGCCGGCGCCCCAGGTGGCGATGGCCGGCTCGATGCTGCGGGAGGCGGCGGCGTTGGTCCATTTTTGGATTTCCCAGGTCCCGCCGGCGTCGGCGCTGCGGGCGATGGCATTGTTTTTGTTGGTGTTGCTTGGCTGGCCAAAGGGAACAACCAGTCCAAATTCAGGATGGCGCGCGATGTTGGGGCCGCAGTGGACCGCATCATCGTAGGAGAGGCCGGCGAGGGCGCCGGGTTGCTCGCGCCAAGTCGCGCCGCGATCTTCGGAAAGGTAAACGCGAAACGCTTTCGCGGAGGGCGTGCCGGCGACATCGTGCTTGGCGGTGATGGCGACGAGGCGGGGCGCGGTCGAGCCGGGCGGGACGGCCCAGGAGAGGGCGTGCATGCCTTTGTAGTCGTAGTTGCCGAGGGTGGTGATGTCGCCGCCGGTGTTGACGCCCAGAGGCGGCGGGTTGGCGAGCGGGCTGGCGGGTTGCCAGGTGGTCATGTTGTCGTCGGACCAGATGACGCGGCGGGCGTTGTCGGGCTGGCTGTCGTATCCCGAATGGCTTTTGAGGTTTCGGATGAGCACGACGGTGCGTCCGTCGGGCAGGCGGGTGGCGACGGGCCAGCCCATGTGGCGGTAGGCACTGGCGCCGGTGGGGCCGGTGAGGATGCGCCGGAGTTCCAGCGTGCCGTTGTCGAGCAGGGTTTGGGTGCGGTTTTGCTGCGCCGTGCTGAAATCGAAATCGGTCAGCGTGGTGGAATCCATCGGCGCGGCGGATGTTGCGGACACGAGCGCGGCCAGACACGCGGCCAGCGACACTATTTGGGTTTTGTCGGCGCGGCGAGGCGGGGCGGGGGGAGCGGATTTGGTTTTCATATTATTATCTGATGTTACGCGGGGCCGGCTGGGAGGCCTGGGCGAGGCCGCCGCCGGACCGGGCTGGCGGTTTGAATTTTCATGGAGAAATCGGAGCGTGGTGGCGGAGGACTCGGAGAGGCCGCCTTGCCGGGAATGGGTTGCGTTGGATGGTTCAAAAGGACGCCTCCGCGTAACATCAGTCATTCATTCAAAGTAGCGAAGGGCCTTGTTCGGGTTCGTCTATTTTCGAGAGGGGGCAGGGAACTGGCGGGGCCATGACACGGGGGCGGGGCGGGAGGTCCCGGCTGTCAGAATCGCATTTCCAGCTCGACGACGGCGTTGCGGGGGCGTGCCCAGTTGACGCGGATGTTGTAGGAGGCGAGGGCGTTGTATTCGCCAGTAATGTTGGAGACCTTGAGGCGGGCGACGCAGAAGATCTTTTTGCTGAGTCTGAAGCCGTAGGCGATGTCGGCGTCGATGTTGAGGTAGCTGGGGGTGCTGTAGGGTGGCTCGGCGCGGATTTCGTTGGTGTAGGGGATGTATTGGGCGAGCATGGTGTCGCGCCATTGGAAGCCCAGGCCGAGGGTGAGGCCGCGCACCGGGCCGTTGGTGAACTTGTAGGTGTGGCGCATGGAGACGGAGTGGCGGGGGGTGCGGTAGTGGTGCTTGTCGAAGCGTTCGCCCGAATTCGGGTTGACTTGGGGGTCGAGGTTGATGCTGCGGATGAAGGCGTAGCCGCCGACGACCTGCCAGCCGGGGAGGGGGATGGCGTTGAAGCCGAGTTCGCCGCCTTGGGCGTTGAGGCCTTTGATGGTGATGCTGCCCCAGCGGTCGCGGACCATGCCTTCGGCGTCGGTGTAGGTGACTTGGCCGGCTTGGGGGACGTTGCGCTGGGTGATGTTGAAGTAGCTGAGGGTGGCGTGGAAGCGGTTGTTGCGAACGTCGAAGAATTTCACGCCGGCTTCGTATTGGGTGCCGGTCATGGACTTGAGCTTGGGGCCTTCGGGATACTCGGTGGAGTAGTTGGGGCGGAAGGAGGCGTTGTTGTTAAAGTAGGCGGTCCATTGTTTGTCCTTGGTGAGGTGGTAAACGAGGCCGAAGCTGTGGGTGAGGGGGTATTCGTTGTAAACGCGGTAGTATTTGTCGAGCAGGCGGCGGTCGTTTTCGGAGGCGGAGAAGCGGTTGTAGACTGTGCCGCGGCGGTCTTCGGTGCGTTTGGCGTCGAGGTAGCGGAGGCCGAACTGGACGAAGAGGCGTCCGTCGAGCAGGGACATGAGATCGCTGAAATAGTAGGAAATCATGCGCGTGGTCATGAGTTGGTTGACGTTGACGCGGGGGAGGGTGCTGCCGTATTCGCCGGGGACTTGCTGGGTGATGACGGGGATGCCGGCGATGTTGTAGTGGTCGAAGACGAGCGGCTGGAGAGCACCGCCGACCCAGGGGACGCGCTCCGGGGTGTGGCTGAGGATGTTGGCCGGGGCGAGGCGGAGGTTGTCGTTGAAGAGGGTCTCAAACGGCATATACGGGGCGCCATCAGCTGGCACCCGTCCCAAGGTGGTGCGGTTGTGGAGGCTTTGGAGGCGGATGTCGTCGGTGGCGAGGTCCTCCCAGCCGGCGCCGAGGATGAGTTTGTGGCGGACGAACCAGGTGTCCACGTCGGTGAGGACGAACTCGACGCGGGCGCGGTAGGCGTCGTAGGATTGAATCCAGTCGCGGAAGTAGCGGGAGACGTAGGGGGCCTCGGGTTTGTTGATGTCGGGTTTTCCGTCGGGGCCGGGTTGGTGGACAAAGGCAAAATACTGGGCGTCCATGAGGGTTTGGAGGTTGTCCGCCGACTTGTTTTCCGAGTTGAACATGGCCCGGAAGTGGAAATTGCGGGAGAATTCGTGGCGGTATTCCGCATAGACGATATTGTTTTTGTGGACGTTAAGGTCGTCTTGGGTGCCGAGGTAGCGGTGCACGTCCACGGGGTAGCGGATGTCGTTGACGGTGATTTCGAGAGGGGTGCCGTCGTGGAGGAGGAACTCAAGGTTGGTGTAGGACACCTTTTCATAGGTGCGGGTGTATTCAAGGAAGAGGGTGTCGCGGCGGGTGATGTCCCAGCGGATGGAGGGGGAAAGGACCCAGTCGTTCTGGGGGTAGTTTTTGAAGTCGTCGCCCTTGCCCCAGCGGGCGTTGAGGCGGAAGGAGAGTTTTTTCCGGATGATGGGGGCTTGGGTGTCTATCTGGGTGCGGAAAAAGCCATACTGGTCCATGCGGGAGAGGAGGGAGGTTTTTTTGGCGCCGGTGGGTTTTTTGGAGGTGCGGGAGATGGTGCCGCCGAAGGCGCCTTGGCCGTAGAGGACGGCGTTGGGGCCTTTGAGGATTTCGATGCGTTCGGTGTTGACGATGGTCTGGGAGCCGAAGCCGCCGAGTTGCTCGAAGCCGTTGAAGTAGTTGGCGCCGACGCCGGGGGCGGCGGCGCCGCCCATGCCGCGCATGGCGAAGCTGTCGCCTTCGTTGGTGGGGGTGATGGTGGGGTCATAGAGGACCACGTCGGCGATGCTCTCGGCCATGATGTCGCGGAGAAACTCCTGATTGAAGACGACGATGTTCTGCGGGATGTCGCCGATGGGGACGTTGAGGCGGGTGGCACTTTCGGCGTTGGTGGAGATGTAGCCGACATCGCGGCTTTCGGTCACGTCGAAGACGTTGAGCTGGACGACATCTTCGTCGGAGGGTTTTGAGGAAGCGTTCGGAGCGGTGTCGTTCACGGTTTGGGCGGCGAGGCGCGCGCCGCCGTCGGGAAAGGCGAGCAGGGCGAGGATGCAGGCGGCCAGTATGGAAAATTTGTTTTTCATGTTATAAAAGCGTGCTTCGGGTTTTGGGTTGGGTGGCAGGGAGGCGCGGTTCACCACGACCAGCGGATGGCGGCGTTGCCGCTGTGCCGTGTGTAGTCCTTGGCCGCCTCGCATTCGTAGGCGAGGCCGAGGGTGGCGTGCCCGGTGAGGCTCATGCGCAGGCCGAGGCCGAGGGTGACGCGGTCGCGCGAATACTCGTCGCCGAGCACCTCGAAGGTGTCGTCATACACATACATGTCGGCGAAGCGGACGGTCAGCTTGGTGCGTTCGCTGGCCAAGGCGGAGCGCCAGCCGGCCTGAAGGGAAAGCGTGGCGGGTTTTTGCCATGCCAGGAACGAGTGGGCCAACTGGGCGCCAAGGACGCTTTCGAGGCGGTCGGTGGTGAAGTCGTCAATGAAGATGGCGCCCCAGCCCATCTCGGCCTGGTCGCGGTAGGCAAGCGACATCCAGTGCAGGCCGAGCGAGGGTTTGAAATGGCCGTTTTCCCATGTGCGCAGGATGAAGCCCGCCTCGGCGCTCGCGCCGTAAACGACGGCCTTGTAGCGTCCGGTGACTTCGTCCTCGGTGCGGACGGTCTTGGCCTTGACGGCGCCGCCGAAAATATCGGCGGCGGTGTAGAATTTTCCGAAGCGCGCCGCGCCATACACGCCGAGGTGCGGCATGTCGGCGTTGGTCTCGGCGAACGGGCCGGCCTTGAGTTTGCTGTCGGTGTAGCCGCCGTAGAAACCGAGCAGCAATCGCTCGGAAATGACCAAGTCAAAGCCGTAGGCGACGCCATAGGTGGTGTCGGTGTAACCGATGCGTGTCGCGTCGCCATCGTAGCGCCCAAAGCCGCCGATGCCCTTGACCCAGAAGCTGCGCTCGGGGCTGGCGCCCGGCGCGTAGTCCTCCAGTGGCAGGAGGAAGCTTTCGCTCATGCGGGTGTAAACGGCCGAGACGGAGGCGGTTATGGCGTCGAGGCTCACGGCGATGTCCTTGCCGGGGTTGCCGGCCCGGTTCATGTTCATGAGGATGAGGTTGTTGTCGTCATCCGGGAACACGATGTAGCTGGAATTGTTGTTGCCGCCGAGGTCAACCACCTCGGTGCTGAACTCGTCGTAGGTGATGCCGCCGTCGGCGTGGACAAGTTTGGTGAAGCCGCTGGTGAGGCGGGAGAGGATGGCGATGGTGGCGCTGGATTCGATGGTGAACGCGCCCGAGAGGGTGAGCATTTCGCGGCGGGGCCGGTCGAAGCCGATGATGCCGCCGGTCTCCACGGTCACGTTTTTCGCGGCGACTTCCGGCTCGGCGAGGTGGAGCGCGCCGCCGTTGGTGACATTGACGATGGAGGCCGCGCCGCCCAGCGCGCCGGGGTTGGCGGCGACGAGGATGGCGCTTTCGCCAACGGTGACGGTTTCAAACAGGTTGTTGCCGGCGAGCGTGAGCGGGCCGCGCATGCCCTGGCCGGAGGTTTCCCCGAGGATGAGCAGTGATTTTCCGCGCAGGTTGCCGGAGACGACGGCGGCTTTCGGGGTGGAGGCGGTGCCCGTGCTCACGTTGTAGAGCGCGAGGTTGTTGCCGCCAAATTCGATGTCGTTGGCGATGGTCACGCCCGCCGCGACGGTGATGGCGCGGTTGTTGCCCGAGACGAGCAACGCGCCCCGGCCCAGCGCGGCATCGTGCAGGAGCGAAAGCGTGCCGGCCTGCAATTCGGTGGCCTCCTGCGAATTGGAGCCGGAAAGCCGGAGCACGCCGGCGCCGCTCTTGACGAGTTTGCCCCCGGAGACATTCCCGGAAAGGATGACGGGGCTGGTCGTGCCCGAGGGGACCACCTCGATCACCGCCGTTTTGCCGGCGCCGATGGCGATGGTGTTGGCGAGTTGCGTGGAGCCGGTGTTGGCGACGCGGAGCGTGGTGTCGTTTACAAAGACGAGGGGCGCCCCGGCACTTTGCAGTTGCTCGCCGCGCTGGATTTCGATGGCGCCGTCATGCAGCTCGATGCCGCCGCGAAACACGTTGCGTCCGTCGTTGTTGAAGACGAGCGCGCCGGCGCCGGTCTTGATGAGTCTGCCGGGGGCGGCGCGCACGGCATCCTCGGCGGCGGAGGCGGAGTCCCAGGGGGAGGCGGTGATGCCGCCGTAGCCGCCAAACACGAGCGTGCCGGAGGCGACGGAAACCTCCATGTTTGAAACAGGCACGCCGCCGTTGATGGCGATGGTGCCGGTGACGCCGGAAAACTCCACCGTGTCGAGCGCGGCGTAGCGGGTGACATCGGCGCTGGCGGTGTTGAGTCCGGCCCAGTTTTCGGCGACATCGTCCCAGACCGTCGGGATGCTGTCATCGGTGCCGGTCCAGCGCATGGCGCGGGCGGTGTCGAGGGCGATTTGGACGGAGAAGGTGCCGTCGCCGGAGTCGTAACGCTGGGCGGACTGGCGGGCGTTGCCTCCGGGGGTGGAGACGCGGCCATTGACGGCGTAGAGGAGCGAGCTGTCGCCGTTGATGGAGAGCGCGTCGTGGACGCTGATGTGGCCGAGATTGTAGATGCCGTTCTGGGTGAAGCCGGAGAGGTCGATGATGTTGGTGCCGGTGACATTGATGGCGCCGGTGACATTAATGGTGGTTGTGCCGGACATGGCGGACGTGTCGGAGACGCTGAACGTGGCCGCGTGGGTGCCGTCGAAGGCGACGAAGGCGAGCGTGGCGTTGGTGAGATTGAGCGTGCCCAGGATGTCGAGGCCGTCGGTTTGGCGGTCGGCGAGACCGATTTGGAGACTGGAGTCGGCCTTGATATTCACGATGGCGGCTTCCGGCAAATCGTTCGAGTAGAGCATCGTGGCCATACGGCCCGCACCGCCGAAAACCGCGCCTGGCTCCACGGTGACGGTGCCGCCGAGCCGCGCGCCGTCGTTGCCCAGCAGGAGGCGCCCGGCGGCGACTGTGGTGGAGCCCATCCAGTAGGAGCTGTCGGCGTTGAGGACGAGGTCGCCGCCGCCGGTTTTCAGGAGTTTGGGGCGGGCGCCGTTGGAGGTGATGGAGTCGTAAGCTTTGTTGGATTGGGCGGGGTCGCCGATGGCGAGGTTAACGCCGGCGGCGATGTCGAAGCCGATGGTGGAGGCGGAGGCGACGCCGTGGAGGAAGCCGCCGGCCTTGGCGACGGGGGCGAAGTCGGGCGTGTCGTTGAACACGCGCGGATCGTTCATGGGGAGGTCGGCGGCGGTTTGCATTCCGGCCCAGTTGCCGGAGTAGAGGTAGCGGGTGGTGCCGCCGGCGGCGGTGAGGTTGAATTGGAAAACGCTGGCGGCGTCGCCGCCGCTGCGGATGGCGCCGCCCTGGTAGCCGGCCCAGTTGTTGGTGAACACGGCGTTGTTGAAAATCATCGTGCCGTTGCCGACAAAGACGGCCCCGGCCACGCCGCGGGCATGGTTGCCGTCGAACAGCACATCGGAAATCAAAACGGTGGGCCGTCCGCTCATGTCGATGACGCCGGTGCGGTCGCCGGCGGCATAGTTGCCGAGGGCCGCGCCGCCGTCCCAGACGGCGGTGCCGGAGATGCGCATGACGCCGGTGTTGCCGAACTGGCCGTTGTTCTCGAAAACCACGTTTTTCAACTTGACGTAAGCCGTGGCCGTCGCCGCTTGGATGACGCCGCTCACACCGTCGCCGTTGCCGCTGGTGATGGCCTGGTTGGTGGTGTTGCTGCCGGCCTTGTTATTGCGGAAAAGGCCGTTGGTCACCTCCAGCGTGGAGTAGCCGTTCACCGTGAACACGCCGCCGAAGCGATCGCCGGTGAAGCCGTCAAAAACGACTTGTCCGGTGGTCCCGATGGGAGCGAAGGAGACGTAGGCCTCCGGCATGATGACGGCGAGGGCGGGGACGTTGGAAGGGCCATTCCCGAACCGCCTGTAGGTGAGGGTGACATCATCGGCGATTTGGAAGAAGTTATAGCTCGAGCCGCTCCAGACAAAAGATGCCTGGCCTTCGCCGAGGAGGACGGTGTTGCTTTCGGTAATGACGCCGCCGGCGCGTGCCGCGGGAGCAAGGAGCGCGGCGGCTGCGGGGAGCAGCAGGAGTGCAAAAACGACGGCACGGAACGCCTGGAGGGACGACGCGGGGCAAGGGAAGCGGAGTGTGTGTTTCATGGGTCTGCGCGGTGTTAAGTGTTGGGACGAGAGGTGGAGGCTCACCAGTTCAGGCGGAGAGTGGCGTGGAGGGTGTGACGGTCGAACTCGCCGCCCAATTCGTAATCATAGCCGAACGCGAAGGTGGCCTTCCGGGTGAGGCCAACGCGCAGGCCGAGGCCGATGAGGAGGCCGTCACGATTGTATTGGTCCAGCTCAAGCGCGAAGGGGCGGTCATCTCTGGCGAAGCGGCCCCGGATGTGCATCGACGAATCTTTCAGGCCGGAGCGCCAGCCGAGCACGCCGTCAATGACGCCGGCTTTTTTCCAGGGCAGGGTGATTTCCTGCGTGACTTGCACGCTGAGGAGGCTTTCCCAAGTGTCGGCCCTGAGATCGTCAATGAGGACGGCGCCGTCGCCGGTCTCCCGCTGGCCGCGATAGGACATGCCCATGCGGTGCAGGGAGAGCGAGGGTTTGATGGAGCCTTTTTCCCACGCGGCGAGGACGGCGCCCAGCTCGATGCTGGCGCCGAAAGTGTCGGCCCGGTAGGAGCCTGTGGCGTAGCCGGTCTGCTCGAAACGCGAGGTGTCGGCCTTGGCCGCGCCGAACATGATGTCCGCCGAGGCGTAGGCCCGCCCGAGGCGGAGCGCGCCATAGATGCCGGCGAGGGTCTGGGTGCCGTCGTTGCGGGAGATGCGGTCGGCGGCGCGGACGCTGGTATCGAGCATGCCGGCGTAAAAGCCGAGGAGGAGTTTTTCGGAAATTTTCTTGTCGAAGCCGGCGAGCAGGCCGTGGGTGTCGCTCGTGTAGCCGATCTTGCCGGAATCGCCCTCATTGTCGGCATAGGAGCCGACTGCCTTCGCCCAGAGGCCGGAGTATTCCGGGCCGGCCTGCCGGTCGGGCGGGAGGAGGAAGCTTTCGCTGACGCGCGAATAGATGGCGTTGTTGGTGGCGGTGAGGGCGTCGTAGTGGGCGGCGATGTCCTTGCCGGGGTTGGCGACGTGGTTCATGGCGCGGAAGGTCACTTCGCCGGCGGCGAGGTCCACGTTGAAGTGGGTGATGTCCACGCCGAGCGCGCCGTAGGGGCCGGCATCGTAGGTCACGCGTCCGTCGCTGGTGAGGGTGCCCGCCTTGAGCAGGAGGTATTCGCCGGTGGCAAGCCGCCCCATGCCGATGACCGCGCCGTCGGCGAGGTGCGCGGTGTCAACGACGAGCATGGGGTCGGTGTTCTCGGCCCAAGCCGGGCTGAAGATGAGCCGCCCGCCGCGTTGCACGTCGAGGGAGGCGGCGGCGGTGCCGAGCCGGGAGATGGCAAGCTCGCCGCCGTTTTGGATGGTGACGGCGGCGGCGCCGCCGAGCGCGCCGGTGGAGGTGGCGAGGACGACGCCACCGGGGCGCACGATGAAGTTGTCAATGCGGTTTTCACCGCCGAGCGAGAGGACGGCGTGGCGGGCGAAGTTGGAGAACTCGACGGTGTGGCCGGCGAGGGTGTTGTTGACCGCCCCGGAGGCGGCGAGGCTGAACTCAAGCACGCCGCCCTCCTCGATGCCGACGGCGCCGGTGCCGAGGGCGCGGGCGTGCCCGGCGACGAGGCGGGCGCCAGGCGCGACGCGGGCGCCGCCGGTGAAGGTGTTCGCGCCGGTGAGGGTGACGGCGCCGCGCGCGACGAGCGAGCCGCCGTTGCCGGAGAGCACGCCGGAAAACACCGCCGGATGCGCGATTTCAAATGTGAGTTCGTTGGCGCCGAGGTTGATGTTGTTGGGGAGGACGAGGCCGGGCGCCCCGGCGGAAAGGACGGTGTCGGCGCCGGTGATGTTGAGCGTGCCGGCGCCGAGGGCCGCGCTGGTGGCGAGGCTGAGCGTGCCTTCGCGGAGTTCCGTGACGCCGACGAACCACGGCCACGCGATCGAGTTGTCAAACGGATACGCGGACGGGGTGCCGAGGACGAGTTTGCCGGCGCCTGTTTTGACGACGCGGCTGGCGGTGGCGCCGGAGAAGGTGCCGTTGAACGCGCTGGTCCCGCCGTCAGCGACGGCGACAGTGAGCGTGGAGGAGCCGAGGAGAACCCAGCCGTCGCCGGAGAGGTTTTTCACGGTCTGGGCGAAGCCGTCGAGGTCGAGCGCCGCGCCGCCGCGGACGACGACGGCGGCGCTGGTGGCGAGGACGTTGGCCGCGCCGGCGCGGAGCACGCCGTTGGCGACGGTGGTGGAGCCGGTGAAGGTGTTGCCGGGGTTGGAGAGCGTGATGACGGGGGCGCCGTGCGTGACGAGCCGCATGGTGCCGATGCCGGTGGAAACGACTTGGGCGGCGCCGTCGGCGGTGACTTCGAGGCCGCCGGCGCCGGTGATGCGGGCGGAGAGGTCGCTGTCGGCGGCGCCGGCGTTGGAGAGGCGGAAGGTTTTGCCGTCGAGGATGTCGAGTTCGGTGATGCCGTGACCGAGGTAGAGGCCGTTGTCGGTGCCGCCGGTGACGGCGACGGCGTTGAAGCCGATGCCGGCGCGGGCGACGGTCTCGCCGCCTTGCGTGATGCCGGCGTAGGCGGGCGCCGGGAGCGGCGTGCCGTCGGGGTTCACGATGGTGACGGCGCCGGCGGGGCCGGTGATGGTGTCGGTGGCGACGAGGCGGAGGAGTGCGAAGTCATCCTGGTCGAGGACGTTTTGCGCGGGCGGGACGGGCGGGTTGGTCTGGCTGGCGAGAAAGGCGCTCACGTCGGCGCCGATTTGTCCGCCGCCGGAGAGGTCGAGCGAGCGGGCGGCGAGGAGGCCGTCGGTGTCGGCGCCGGTCATCGGGAGCACGAGGAGGCCGCCGTTGAAGGCGAGGTCGCCGAGGGCGAGGTCGCCGGGGATTTTTTCGGCGGCGCCGCCGGTTTCGAGGCTGAGCGTGGCGGCGGGGGCGGCGAGCACGGCGGCGGCGTTGGCGTCGAGCAAGAGTTTGCCGGAGGAAACGGCGACGGCGCCCGCGAAGCCGCCGGCGGCGGCGGTGGGGGCGAATTGATAAACCGCGCCGGTGGCGAGGCCGAGGGTGCCGGCGCCGGCGAGTTTCGCGGCGCCCAGCGCGTCGGCGTGCGCGAGGGTGAGGCGTCCGGTGTTCACGGCGAGCGTGCCGGAGAGGGCGCCGGCGCTGGCAAGGACGAGTTCGCCGTCGCCTTCCTTGGCGAAGAGGCCGGCGCCTTCGAGGGCGCCGGTGAGCGTGCCGGTGAAGCCGGCGGTGTCGAACGAGAGGGCGGCGGAGCCGGCTTGGATGTTGTTGGCGAGGGCAAGTCCGTCGGCGGCGAGGAGGACGCGTCCACCATTGGCGGCAAGGTGGCCGGTGCCGAGGGCGGCGGAGTGGCCGAGGGCGAGCGCGCCGGCGTCGAGCCGGGCGGTGCCGGTGAAGGCGCCGGAGCCGGTGAGGGCGAGGGTGCCGCTGCCGAGTTTGGCGAGGAGACCGGAACCCATGAGCGGGCCGGCGAGGGTGGCGGTGTTGGCTTGCGTGTCGAAAGCGAGGGCGGCGGCGGCGGTGTCGAGGGTGTTGGCGAGGACGAGGTTGCCGGCGGCGGCTTGCAGGGTGCCGGTGCCGGCGGCGGTGACGACGGCGGTGCCGGTGGCGCCGGGGGTGGCGAGGGCGAGGATGCCGCCGGCGAGGTCAATGCCGCCGACGAAGGTGTTGGTGCCGTCGTTGGCGAGGGTGAGTTTGCCGGCTCCCTCTTTGGTGAGCTTGCCAGTGGCGCCGCTGATGACTCCGGGGACGATGCGCGCAGCGTCGGCCAAAATCGCGCCACCGGTGAAGGTGTAATCGGCGTCGCCGCGGACAATCATGTCGGACACGACAATGTTGGCGCCGGCAATGGAAATGGTGTGCGTGGCGGCAAGGGAGGAGGCGTCGAAGATGATGCGATCGCCCTCGGCAAAGCGGTTGACTGAAGCGTGGTCGGTCCAGTTGGCGTTGATGTTGTCCCACGCTGTGCCGGACACGCCGAGGCCGGTCCAGGTAAGCTCGCGGGAGTTATCGGACACACCGGTAACGAGGAGGCTGGTGCCGGACACGGAGAAATTCATGCTCTGCCGGGCGCCCTCCTGCGCGCGTCCGGCGATGGCCACGGTGACGTTTCCGGCGTTAAGCAGCGTCGCGCCCACGCCGACGTCGCCGATGATGTGCTCGCCGAGGCGGAAGCCGCTCACGTCGATGACATTCGTGCCGGTGACGGAGTCGAGCGTGCCCACGAAAAGCTTGTCCGAGGTGCCGCCGGCAAACAGGTCGAAGACGAGCGTGCCGCTCGCGAGAGAGAGGGTGTCGATGGAGAGGGTGGACGCGGCGGAGTCGTCGAGGCCGGCGTGGAGGATGCCGCCGGCGCCGAGGCTGACCGTGCCGGTGAACGCACCGAGGCCGCCGACGGTCGCGCCCGCGCCGACGTTGACCGCGCCGCCGAGCTTCGCGGCGGCGTTGCCGAGGAGCACCGAGCCGGCGTCCACGTCGAACACGCCGGTGTGCGCGGAGCTGTCGCCGTGGAGCACAAGCGCGCCGGAGCCGGTCTTGGCGATGAGGGAGGCGGCGTGGTTGCCGGCAAGGGTGTCTTTCGCGGTGTCGGCGGCGGAGCCAATGACGAGCGCGGCGCCGTCGGCAATGTCGAGCGTGAGCCGGGCGGCGGCGCCGTCCTGATAAAGGAAGCCGCCGG